>CACXSS010000138.1 GCA_902770245.1 uncultured Planctomycetota bacterium
CCTCAATCTGACACGCTATTTTTGTCAGATTTTCCGATTATTATTATAGTTTTCTATTAGATATAATACAGGAAAACCGCTTTTAGTTCAATAGCAATTTATCCGCCCCCGGTGTTATTATCGCAAAGTTTGAGTATAATAAAAATATCTTTGTGAAGCGCTTTGCGCTAATTACTAATTACTCATTACTAATTACTAATTTGTTCGTCCTCCTTTGCCTCCTGCCGTCGTTTATTTTGAGCTGGGCGCTGTGCTGCGCCGTCCGGTATGCAGCGCGGCGTTTCGGTTTGATCGACGCGCCGGACGAATCGGCGGTATCAGAGCAGAATCACAAGACGCATAAAACCCCCACGCCGTTGGGCGGCGGGCTGGCGATTTATTTCGCCGTTCTGGTTACCGTTCTTGCCGCTTTAATCGCCGCTAACTACGCTGACGTCGTCAAGACCTTTCTGCCCGCCAATCTTGCAGACCTGCTGACCGTTCACGCATCGGGAATAGTCGCGTCAGCGGGAAAACCGTTGTTCTTACTGACGATGTGCGGCATTCTGGTCGGGCTGGGGCTGTGGGACGACGCGAAAAACCTCAACTGGCGATTTCGTCTGCTGATTGAGTTCTCCGTTGCCATCGCGACCGTTGCCGCCGGCTGGAGAATCACGCTCTTTTTGGGCGATTCCCCCGCGATGTTAGCGTTGTCGTGGGTGATAAGCGTTTTCTGGATTGTCGGGCTGATTAACAGCTTCAACATGCTCGACAACATGGACGGTCTTTCAGCCGGAGTCGCCGCCATTTGCGCCGCGTTTCTGGCGGGATTCGTCCTCACGCAGCCAGAACCCGGCGGAGACGTTCAGTGGTTTGTCGGCGGCTTTTTCCTCGTCCTGACCGGCGCCGGATGCGGATTTCTGGTTCATAACCGCCCGCCCGCCAAACTGTTCATGGGCGACTGCGGCTCCTATACGCTGGGCTATCTGCTGGCAACCGGTGCGATTTCCGCTGTCTATGTCGGTCAGGACGCGCCCTGTCAAGCCGTTCTGGCGCCGCTGTTCGTCTTTGCTATCCCGCTGTACGACATGGTTTCCGTTATTATTCGGCGATTAGCTCAAGGAAAAAGCCCGTTCGTTGGCGACGCCAACCATCTGTCGCACCGACTGGTTCGCATGGGACTCAGCCGCCCCGCCGCCGTAATGACAATTCATCTGCTCACCGTTGCCTGCGCGGCAGTCGCGTTGATTCTTCCCGGAACAGACGTTAAATCAGCGTTGGCGTGCGCCGGAATTGTCGTCTCGATTATTGTCGTTTTGACGCTGCTGGACAGAAAATAGTTGCGAGTGGCGAGTGGCGAGAATACAGAAGCGGAGTCTAGCAATTAAAGGCGCGCTGTCAAGATAAGCGTCTTTATATTCAAGAAATAAAAAAGGGTGGAAGAGGAGATTCGAACTCCCGACATTCGGAACCACAATCCGACGCTCTATCCAACTGAGCTACTTCCACCATATTGCTTCGCTGTGCGAATCAATAATTATACGTATTATAGAGAAATCCCGCTTTTCGTCAAGGGGGGAAGGAATATTTACCGTACAATTCTTAATATTCCTCTATATATCCCTGACGGGAGTCGAACCCATAATCTTCGCCTCCGGAGGGCGACGCCATATCCATTAGGCCACAGGGACAAAATAAAAAAAGATGAAAGAAAGAAGGTTAGCCAAACAGGCTAAACCTTCTTATCTATCACCAACTTCGCAATGTATTCTATCAGATTTTATCCAACTGAAAAGGAGGGGGGAAAGAAGTTTTTTTCACAGGGACGCAAACCTTTATGGCGAAGTCATTATTTGTTTACTGACCTTATTGTCATTAATTGTTTCCGCCCCCTTGCAGAATACAAATTTTGTGGAATAATATTGTTTATGCCAAAACGAAACCTGATTCTGCTGATTGTCCTGATAATAGTCTGCTTTACGTGTTTTGTACGAGCAAACCGTCAGGAACGCTTGATGACGCATGTTATGAATCTCATCGAGAACCAGTATTACTATCCTGGCGACGATTCCCCGATTTCCAAAGACGACCTGCTTCATCTGGCATTGAGCGGGATGCTGCACTCTTTAGATCCGTACAGCGCTTATCTTCCCCCGGTCGCTTTA
This sequence comes from uncultured Planctomycetota bacterium, assembly GCA_902770245.1. Classification (GTDB taxonomy): domain Bacteria; phylum Planctomycetota; class Planctomycetia; order Pirellulales; family Thermoguttaceae; genus RUG11551. The sequence goes on from CACXSS010000138.1 coordinate 2,145, forward strand.
GATAAAATGAACGAGACTCTGGATCAGCGTTTTGCCGGCATCGGGGCGGAATTGGCTCTTTCCCCCAAGACAAAAGCGTTGACTGTAACAGCGTTAATTTACGGTTCTGCAGCGCAAAAAGCGGGACTAAAGCCGGGCGACGAAATTCTGTCCATTGACGGGAATTCTACAAAAGACAATTCCGTTTCTCAAGCGGTTGAACTTCTTCGCGGACATCCCGGAGAAGTTGTCGCCTTAAACGTTCAGCGCGCCGGGACGGAAAAGCTGATTGCTATTGAAATCACTCGAAGCATTATTGCAACGTCGTCTGCTGTGGGCGACAGACGCCTCATGGACGGGCAATGGAAGTTTTTTCTTCCAGAAGCAAAAGACATCGCCTATATCAGAATTACCGGATTTGGATTTCAAACCGCCAGAGAGATGGCAAGATTAATTCCGGCATTGCTCAAAAAGGGCATGCGCGGACTGATTATCGATTTGCGCGGCAATCCCGGCGGGACGCTCAATTCCGCCGTGGAGCTGTGCAATCTGTTCGTTCCGGAAAACGACGTGATTGTCAGCATCCGCAGCCGCACAGCCGTTCGTAACATCCAGGCGCAAAAAGGCGATAAATTCCGTTCGTTTCCGATTGCGATTCTCATAGACGGTCAAACGGCGTCCGCCAGCGAGATTGTTTCCTCCTGTTTGAAGGACTCTTCCGGCAAGGCCGCTCCAGACGGTTCCGTTTTAAATGTGAAAATAATTGGTTCCCGCTCTTTTGGAAAGGGCGCAGTTCAAGACGTGTTTACTTTAACTCCCGACCAGGGCGCAGTCAAATTTACCGTGGCAGGATACGTCAGCCCCAGCGGAAAGAACATTCATCGTTTCCCGGACGCCAAGCCGACTGACCAGTGGGGCGTTCTGCCGGACGAAGGATTTGAAGTTGAACTTTCTTCCAAGGAAGCTGCTAAATTGCAATACTGGCGAAAGCTTCGTTCCATGTCAATTGACCTGTCCGTTCCCGGAGACGACCCGCCCTTTGGCGAACCGTCGAAATACGACCCCTGCGTTAAACGCGCGCTGGATTTTTTGAATTCACCTAAACTCCAAATAAACTAACCCATGCGATTTCCCTTGTCTTTGACAACGTCGATGTCCCGATACCTCATGTCGCGCCAGCGTCAGGGGGTAAAACGTTTCCCGCTGGTTCTTATGTTGGAACCGCTTTTTGCGTGCAATCTGCATTGCGCCGGATGCGGTCGAGTTCGGGAATTCAAAGACTTCATGAACAAAACGCTGTCGGTCGACGAATGTTTGAATTCAATCGACGAGTGCGGCGCGCCGGTTGTCAGCATCTGCGGGGGAGAACCGCTGATCTATCCCGACATTGTCGAACTGGTTGAGAAAACGCTTGAGCGGGGAAAGCATATTTATCTCTGTACAAACGCTCAAATTCTGGAAAAGAAACTTCCGGAATTCAAGCCGCACCCGCGCTTTTTTATCAACGTTCATCTGGACGGGCTGGAAAAAGATCACGATGCCGGCTGCTGCAAGCCCGGCGCGTTTCAGACGGCAATCGACGGAATAAAAGCCGCAAAAAAAGCCGGTTTTTTCGTCTGTACAAATACAACGCTCTATAAAGAAACGCCAAACGAAGACGTTGTCGAACTGTTTAAACTGCTCAAAACGCTTAAAGTCAACGCCGCCCTGCTCTCACCCGCGTTTTCATACGATGCCTTTAGCGAAGAGCAAAAAGAAGAACTCTTTCTCACCCGGACAATGATTGAACAGCGATTCAGGGAACTGGAAAAACAACTCAAAGGAACGCCGTTGTTCGCCTCGCCTGTTTTCATGGACTTTTTAACCGGTCGTCGCGACATGAACTGCGCCGCCTGGGCTAACCCGACCCGAAACCCTATCGGCTGGAAAGGTCCATGTTATCTGCTTACAGACAAGCATTACGAAACCTATCGGGAAATGCTTGATCAAACCGACTGGGACGCGTTGGGACCAGGAAAAGACGCTCGCTGCGAGCATTGCAAAACGCATTGCGGATTCGAACCCGCGTCCGTTTTTGAGTCCATGAAATCCGTTCGGGACATGATCCGAATTTTAATCTGGAATATTATATCGTAAAAGAAAAAGCGCAAAAGAAAAGACGTCGGCTGCCTGAAACTTCTGTTTAACGTTTAACAAGCAATCGACGTCTTTTTGTAACAGGTGAATTATCGTTTGGAATTATCTTTTTCCAATGGACGTTTTCTCCAGCGGAGCGCCTTTGACGTTGCCGTGACAAACCAGCTGGTTGTTGACAAAGCACTGGAAATCGCAGGAAAGCAGCAAACGATTCATTTTAACGCGTTTTATCATGATAATCAATTTGTCGCCGGGAACGACAACGCCGCGAAATCGGACTTCGTCTATGCCGGCAAAACCGACAATATGATTTTCGTCCGTCATACCCATTTTTTGGGCGAAATACGAACACAGCTGCGCGGCGCTTTCGCACATCAGAACTCCCGGCATAAGAGGCGCGCCCGGGACGTGCCCGCGAATCCAGAATTCATCGTCGGTTATATCTTTGTAGCCAACCGCAATGCCGGTTTCTTCGTCTTGATAAAGAATTCCATCCAGCTGCTGCATTTCAAAACGCTGTTCGTTATACTTATTTATTTCTTCTCGGTCAGCAATGACGTTGTTAAAATCAAGCGTCGACAAATCAATATATGGTTCTTTTGAAATCATAATATTCAGCGCTGGTAAAAAAACAAAGAATAGTGGTCAGTGAATGTCAAAGGAGAAAAGCAATTGCTAAAACTGCTTTTCTGCTTTTGACTTACCACTAACCACTTGACGTAAAAATCTATAACCGCTTGCCAAACTGGCAAGGAGTTAAATCAGGTTTTGACCAGACGGCGCTTGGCGCGCTTGGCGCGAGCATTGGCAGGACGTTTGCCGTGATTGGCCTTTTTTGCGATTCTTCCAGGTTTCGACATGGTTTTATCCTTTTCGTATTGCAGGTTTCCGACGGATTTTAATCCATCTAAAATATAATATACTAAACTTGAGACAAATTATAATCGTTTTTTCCTTTTTTACAAGGGGGGAGGCATAAATAATAAAAACGAGGGGTGCGTTCAAATTTGGGGGGCATGAAAAAAGGAAAGAGACTTAAGACCTTTTAGTAATGTCCAGATTTGTATGTTCCTATCCCCACGTCTTTAGACGTGGGAAATAAAAATAATTCAAAAATCGTAGCCCCCAGATTTATCTGGGGGATTAAAAAGCATTCCTCCCCCAAACGCTTTCCCTTCCCTCCCTTCCCCACTCCTTCAGGAGCGGGGAAGGGAGGGAAATTCGTGCGTTATATTATTATTTATGCCGTTTTGAACCCCACACCTAAAGGTGTGGACTACGATTTAAATGTTCATTTCACCTATTTTCGCAACCCCAAATTTATCGCACCCAAACCGAGGGGGTGCACGCAAATTTTTCTGGCAATTGCACATGGTTGAGCCCGGTTCGCGGGCGTATCGCCCGCATAGAACTGCATAGCTGTTCTATGTTTCTAGCCGTGGACCGACAGGGTCGGTTCCCAAGTGGAAGTGGGTAGCGCCAAAATCGGCTTTTTCGGAAGCATAAACTCGTCTTATCGCCCGTGCGGCTACGCATCTTCGAGACGCGATTCTATAGTCATTTTATCTATTTTCACAATCACAATTTGCGTACCCCCGGTTTTGAATTACGAGCTATCCCCTATTCACAATAATATGATTTTTATTATAATAATTATTACAATATTCTATATAAAGCGCTATTTGACTTGACAACAATTATTCGATTCTATTATTCCCATGATAAACCATAAATCCCTTTTGAACGCTGCCGTCGTTTTGATGGCGAGTCTTTTTATCGTCAGCTGTTCAGCGGAGGACGCTGCTGTTAATCCTTCGCACATGCAGAAAGCGGCTCAGCTGTTCGGTCAAGAAAGCGTTGATCGCTTTGAACAGATGTTTCAAACAGGAGATTATGACTTTTCTTATAGCTGCAATGTCTTTAAAGGAAATATTCTCCATTACGCCGCGTTGACAGGCAGTCTTGAGAGGGTCAAAGCGCTAATTAAACATGGAGCTGACGTCAATGCAAAAGATAAAGGGGGAAATACGGTTATGCACTATGCAACGCGAAGCGGAAATCTGGAATTGGTTAAATGGCTGGCTAATCAAGGAGTGGACATCCACGCAAAAAACATTGCTAACGAAACTGTCATGTTTTATACTAACAATCCGAATGTGATTCAATGGCTGGTCGATCAGGGATTAGATGTTAACGCAAAAAACAAATACAATATTTCTGTTATGTATAAAGCCGCTCAATGCAAAAATCTGGAAGCGATTCAATGGCTTGTTGAACATGGCGTTGATATAAATGCCAAACACCAGGGGGGAAGAACTGTTTTGCATTATGAGATGCTGGAATATAACAAACAGTTTGTTCAATGGCTAATTGAACATGACGCTGACGTCAACGCAAAAGACAATTATGGGGAAACGCCCTTGCATTACGCTGCCGGCAAAGGCAATTTGAAGTTGGTTCAATGGCTAATTGAACATGGCGCTGACGTCAATGCAAAAGACAATAATGGAAATACCGCAGTATATTACGCCGCTGGTAACGGCAATCTGGAGTTGGTTCAATGGCTCGATAAACAAGGATTGGAAGTCAATACAAAAGGCGACGAAGGGAAGTCTCTCATTCTTTCCGCCGCCAATAGCGGAAGCCTGGCGCTGGTCAAGTGGCTGGTCGAAAAAGGCGCAGACGTCAACGCAAAGGGTTATCTGGACAATACCGTCCTGCATTGCGCTGTGAAAAGTAAAAACTTTGAATTGGTCAAATGGCTTGTCGAACAGGGAGCGAGTATTGACGCTAAAAACGAACTGAAAGACACTCCCTTGCATATTGCCGCCCAATATGATTGTAACGAACTTGTTAAGTTTCTGGTCGAGCATGGCGCCAACATTAACGCAAAAGACGATGCCAATAAGACTCCCTTGCTTCTCGCCGCTGAAGGTCAGAATTCGGAATTGATTCGATGGCTGGTCGAACATGGCGCGAACGTCAATGCAAAAGATTGTACGCAAATGTCTGTCTTAAACTACGCCGCTGAAGGCGGGGATCTGGAACTGGTTAAGTGGCTAAAAGAGCATGGCGCAAAATAAGACCGCAGGCAAGAGGCAGTAGTGAGAATTGAGGAACGTTTGCGTAATTCCGCATTCCGAATCCCAAATTCAATCGCCCTAGTTGACAAACTATCCTTCGTAAGGTATAATGCGGATAATACGATTTCGGAGCATGAAGGAGCGCTCTGAATCCGCATCAACAACCTGAACCACCTGAATCAAAATAGAATACAATGGATTTACGCGGACTATACAAATTTTCTCTGGTCGATTATCCCGGCAAGATCGCCTGCATTGTTTTTACCGGAGGATGCAACCTTCGCTGCGCGTTCTGCCACAACCCGGTTCTCGTCTTCGACCCGACCAGTCAGCCAAAAGTAACCCAGCAGGAATTCTTCCATTACCTCGAACGCCGAAAAGGACTTTTGGAAGGCGTCGTTATTACCGGCGGAGAACCGATGCTGCATCCGGACTTGGGAGAATTCATCGAAAAAATCCATCAGGCGGGGTACCTCGTCAAGCTGGACACAAACGGCTCGTTCCCGGATCGGCTGGCGGCGATTCTGGAATCGCCCGGCGTCGACGCCTTGGGAATGGACTACAAAACCTCTGCGGAAAACTACTGTTCCGTCGTTGGAATTCCGGATACCGAGCTGGCTGGGCGCGTTCGTCAGTCGATTACCCTTGCCATGAAACACCGTCAGGAAAAAGGAATTGAAGTTGACGTCAGAACGACGGTTCACAAATCCCTTCATCCGATGGAAACGCTCGCTCAGATGAAGTCGGAACTCATTGAGATGAACGTCGTTCAGTGGACGCTTCAGCAGTTCAACCCGGTCGAAACGATTGATTCCGACTTGCCGTCTCAGCCCACCTACGCCGACCACGAACTGGTCGCGTGCGCTAAAGAGCTGACTCAGGACGGGTTTAACGTTCGCGTTCGCGGTCTGGCTGGCAGAATCCTGTAGAAAGTTCCAAAAAACATGAACGAACGTCAAAAACTCGAGATTCTGAGAACCGTTGACGAGGCGCCGGAGGGAGAATGTGTAACGTTTTATCAAATGTCTCCCAAATCTCAAGCCGCCGCGCTGACGGAACTGGAAATATCCAAATGCTTTCAAAAGATTGAAGTCAAAGGGAAATTCCATTTCGTTACCGGTTTGACCAACTGGGGTAAAATCCTGCTGGAAAAGCTCGAACAATGGGAACAGGACAACATCGCCAAAGAAGAATTAAATATAAAGGACCTGTTTCAGTGAGGAGTTAGGAAAACGAAAAACAGACGCGAAGCGTTCCTTAAAAACCGCGTAGCGGTTTAATATTAATAGCCGTGGGTTTTAACCCACGGAAGGAGTTGACGCAAGCGCCTCGCGAACGTTATCCTCGCAACTCGCAACTCGCAACTCGCAACTCGCAACTTTTAATCCCACATGCAAAATGAGTTCATGGAAAGATTTATATCCGTTTGAATCCCATTTTCTGACCGTTAACGACGGGTCGGGAATGCCCCTTCACAACGTCCGGATGCACTATATAGACGAAGGTCCCAAAGACGCGCCGGTAATTCTGTTTAGTCACGGAAACCCGACGTGGTCTTTTCTGTTCCGTAACCTGATTATCGGCTTGAGGGACAAATACCGCTGCGTTGCCGCTGACGGCATCGGCATGGGGCTTTCCGACAAAGGCGCCTGTCTGGCGGAATA
>CACXSS010000139.1 GCA_902770245.1 uncultured Planctomycetota bacterium
GCCTCGAGCATCTGCGCGTCGAACGTCCCCTCCATCGGCGCCTTGCAGTAGGGGCAGAGGCGGCGGTAGAGGCGCTGCGCCTGGGCGAGGATGAGCGACGAGGCGAGCAGGAACGGCGGGATGCCCATATCTCTCAGACGCGTAACAGTACTCGGAGCGTCGTTTGTGTGAAGCGTACTAAAGACAAGGTGCCCGGTAAGGGAGGACTGAACGGCAATTTCCGCCGTTTCGAGGTCTCGAATTTCCCCGACAAGAATCTTGTCCGGGTCTTGTCGCAAAATAGAACGCAGACAGCGGGCGAACGTGTTGCCAATTGACGCATCGACAGGAATCTGAATGATGCCGTCGATGTCGTATTCGACCGGGTCTTCGGTTGTCATGAGTTTTTCTTCAATGACGTTCAACTCGTTCAAAGCGGCGTACAGCGTTGTTGTTTTTCCAGAACCCGTCGGTCCTGTAACCAGAATAATGCCGTTAGGAATTCGAATCAGCTTGCGGAAGTCGAGCAGAATGCCGGGATCCATGCCGACGTTGTCCAGATCGAGCAAAATAACGGATCGGTCCAGAATTCGCAAAACCGCGCTTTCTCCGAACATGGTTGGCAGAATACTGACGCGCAAGTCGACCGGGTGCCCGCCGACGGAAAGTTCAATACGACCGTCCTGGGGCAAACGTCGCTCGGCAATGTCAAGGTTTGCCATAACTTTGATTCGAGTTGTCAAAGCCAACGCCAGATGTTTGGGCGGCGGAACCATTTCGTACAAAGCGCCGTCCGCGCGGACGCGAATTTTGAACTCGTTTTCAAACGGTTCAAAGTGAATGTCAGACGCTCGGTCTCGAATTGCCATCAGCAGAACCATATTGAGCAGCTTGCGAACCGGGGCGGACTCTGCCATCGCCTGAGCGCCGGTCAGGTCAATCGTTTCGTCCATGGAATTGGCTGCCTGGATTGCCTTGTTAAGTTCTTCGTCCTGCTCAATATCGGACAGCAGCAATTCCATTGTGTCGGTCGTTGCCGCTTCATAATACTTGGCGTACGCCTTGTTAATATCCGATTCAGACGAAACTGCCGGACGAATGTCATAGCCCAACAGTGTTCGAAGTTCGTCAATGACCTGAAGCTGCTGCGGTTGAGCCATGACGACGGTCAGAACGTTGTTTTCCAGACTGACTGGAATAATCTTGTAAACGTCTGCCATGGTTGGCGTAATAATAGCGATTACTTCAGCGCGGATGTCCGTTTCTGCCAGATTGTACGCAGGAACGTTGAGGTGATCCGCCAGAACTTCAACCAACTGTTCGTCTGTAATCAGCCCCATGGAAATGGCAAGTTGACCAAGAAGTTCATGACGATGTTCCTTCTGCTTTTCCAGAAGAATGTCGAGCTGTTCCGGGGTAATAAAGCCGTGGTCAATCATGACCTGACCGATTCTTTTAATTGCCATGGTAGTTTATGAAAAATGAAAAGTAAATTTCAGGTTGATATTACGATGTGATTAAAAAACGGTGAATTATCGTGTTAAATCGTCAGGCGTCAATCTTCCGATTGTGCTGCGTCCATAAGTCCGCGTTCCGCTCTGGCAATGCGTTCTACAACGTCTTCTGGACGGTTGGCTTTGAGAATGGCGTCTTCCTTTGCGATGATGCCTTCTTTCCACAGTCTGAACAGGTTGTCGTCCAACAGCTGCATACCCTTTTTGGCGCCTGTCTGCATGGTAGACGTGATTCGGAAGAGTTTATTTTCACGAATAAGGTTAGCCGTAGCGGGGTCAACGACAAGCATTTCGTAAGCGGCAACTCGACCGCCGCCAATTCTGGGCAGCAGAGCCTGGCAGAGGATTCCCAAAATGGACGACGCCAGCTGCGTTCGAATCTGGTCTTGCTGGGTTGTCGGGAAAACGTCGATAATACGGCTGATTGTACTCGGCGCGCTGGACGTGTGAAGCGTTCCAAAAACGATGTGCCCTGTTTCAGCCGCCGTAATAGCGGTTTCAATCGTTTCCAAGTCTCGCATTTCACCGACGAGAATGACGTCAGGGTCTTGACGCAAGGCGCGGCGAATGGCTTCCGCGAACGAGGGAACGTCGACGCCGATTTCACGCTGGTTGATTGTACTTTTAATATGGTTGTGATAGAATTCGATAGGGTCTTCGACCGTAATGATGTGCCGGTCAACCGTTTCGTTCAAATGCTTGACCATAGCGGCAAGCGTAGTCGTTTTACCGGAACCTGTAGGTCCTGTAACAAGAATCATGCCTCGAGGACGCAAAATCAGTTCCGCAATAACCGGCGGCGTGTTGAGGTCTTTGAACGACATCAACTTGACGGGAATCTGTCGCAAAACCATCGCAACGCAGCCTTTTTGTTTGAATACGGAAACACGGAAACGCGCCTGGTCGCCGAAGGCAAAACCGAAGTCTGTACCGCCGACTTCCTGAAGTTCCTGCTGACATCGTTCCGGCGTGATGCTTTTCATCAAGGCAACGGTGTCGTCCGGTTCCAGAACCTTTGTTTCCAGACGCGTCAGAGTACCGTGAAGACGAATTACCGGCGGCTGACCGACGGTGATGTGCAAGTCGGACGCGCCTTTGTTGACTACTACTTGTAACAGTTTATCAATTTGAATAAAAGCCATGTTAATGGATTGTGGTTAAATGTTTTTGAAAAGTGCAATGTAAAATGAAAGATAAACGACCTTGCGTCATTTACTCTTCCTGAAGTTTTGCGACGCGCATGACTTCGTCAATTGTTGTAACGCCTTTGAACGCTTTTTTGATTCCGTCCCAGTACAGGGTGCTCATGCCTTCCTGAATAGCGGCGGTGCGAATGACGCCCGTTGTGGCGGCGGCAAAAGTGAGTTCACGAATCTTACTGGACATTCTCATCAGCTCGTAAATGCCCATTCGACCGCGGAATCCCTTGCCGGCGCAGTTCGGACAGCCTTTGCCGTGCATGAACGTGGCGTTGACGACTTTCGGATCGTTGATGTTAAGTCCTGCCGCTTCCATGGACGCCGGCGACGGCGTATACTGCGTTTTGCATTTTGGGCAGACGCGGCGAACGAGTCGCTGAGCCATAATCGCAATAACGGACGAAGCGATAAGATAGTACGGAACTTTCATATCCGCCAGACGGGTAACGGCAGACGGGGCGTCGTTGGTGTGCAGCGTACTGAAGACAAGGTGCCCTGTCAGCGACGCCTGAATTCCCATCTGCGCCGTTTCGAGGTCTCGCATTTCTCCCACCAGAATGACGTTGGGCGCCTGTCGAAGCATGGCTCTAATAACGCGGGCGAAGTCCAACCCGATTTCGTGTTTGATTTCAACCTGGTTGATTCCAGCCAGATAGTATTCGACCGGGTCTTCCGCCGTAATGATTTTTCTGTCCGGCGTGTTGAGTTCGTTTAACGCGGCGTACAGAGACGTCGTTTTTCCAGACCCCGTAGGACCGGTAACCAGAACGATCCCGTTAGGACGTCTAATGAGCGTTTGAAGGGTGTTGTAGTCTTCTTCGACGAACCCGAGCTGACGCAGACCGACTTTGATAGAGTCTTTGTCCAAAATACGCATAACGACCGACTGACCGTGGTTGGTCGGAATAACGCTCACGCGGAGGTCGAGTTCCTTTTCTCCCAGCGTAACCTTGATTCGACCGTCCTGAGTTCGACGCCGTTCAGCAATGTCGAGCTTGGACAAAATCTTGATACGGGAAAGAATCGCGCCCAACATTCGACGAGGAGGCGAGTTGCGTTCAACCAAAACGCCGTCGATTCGATACCTGATTCTGACTCGGTCTTCAAACGGTTCAATATGAATATCGGACGCGCGAGATTGCACCGCTTCAGAAATGATAAGATGAACCAGCTTGACAACCGGCGAGTTGGGGTCTTCCGGAGATCCGCTGTCTTCCTCGTCTTCGTCCGTTTCGGTGAAGTCGATTTGCGTATCCGTAAACTCCTGAAGCATCGCCTTGGCGTTGTCCCCGCCAGTGGATCCGTAATGACGACCGATAGCGTCAACAATGGCGTCTTTGGAGGCAACGGCAAATTTAATGCGGCGGTTGAGAATGAACTGCAATTTATCGCTCAGTTCAAAATCGTCCGGCTTGGCGGTAACGATTGTCAGCGCGCTTTCGTCTGCGGAAAGCGGGATAATCGTATTCTCTCGCGCGACGGATTCCGGAACCAGTTCGATGATATTGGGCGGAATGTTGAGGTCTTCCAAATAAACGTATTCATACCCCTGAGAATCCGCAAGAGCTTTCATAACGTCAGAACTTTTAGCGAATTTCAGTTTGATAATCGCGTCTTGAAGAGAAATGCGATCTTCGTTAGCGGCTTCTGTGGCGGCTGCTATCTGATTGGGGCTGACAAGACCTTTTTGAACTAAAAGGTCAGTAAAACTTAATGAGTGTTTTGCCATAATTTACAAATGAATGCTTCAACAGGAAAATGGACGAACAGGTCAATAACGCCTTAAATCCTCTTGACTAATACTATAAATATATACTATTTTATCAAAATATCGAATCTTTTGCAAGCAGGTGAACAGTTTTTTTTCAAAATTTTAAAAAACTTGTATCGAACGGCGCAGTTATGCCAGTTCCTACTGTAAATATGATATAAATTTAGCAGAGAAGATGAGGAAAGAAGCAGGAAGCAATATAGCTTTCCAATCGATATTTGTAAAAATTTTCTAAAATAGCGTTAAACTGCTATTGGAAAAAGATGTAAAATCCGTATAATGTGGTTCTAATCTGCAAAACGTTTGTCAAACGTTGAGCATAAAACGCTTTTATTATTTGACGCCTCTGATACGAGGCTGTCGCTAACCCTTAACCGAGAGCAAGCCATGTCATTGATAGTAGTCGGAACAGTAGCATACGATAGCGTTGAAACCCCCACAGAAAAACGCGACCGCATTATGGGCGGTTCCGCTTCCTATTTTTCGCTTGCCGCCAATTTCTTTACGGACGTCAGTCTGTTGGCGGTTGTCGGCGGAGATATGGAACAGAAATATCTTGACGAATTTACCAAACGCGGCATCGACTGTTCCGGCTTGGAAATCCGCCCAGACGAAAAGTCTTTCTACTGGTCTGGAAAGTACATGGTCAACATGAACGACCGCGAAACCAAAGAGACGCAGCTCAACGTTTTGGCAACCTTCAACCCGAAGCTTTCGGAAGAAGCCCAAACAATTCCGTACCTGTTTTTGGCGAACGGGTCTTGCGATTTGCAGCTCAACGTTCTCAAACAGTGGCGCGGTTCAGGTTTGTGCGTTGCTGACACCATGAATCTTTGGATTTCGACGCAGCGACCTCAGCTTGACGAACTTCTCAAACAGATTAACGGTCTGGTTCTTAACGACTCCGAAGCGATTCAGCTTACCGGCGAGACGAATCTCGTCAAAGCTGGGCGCAAAGTCCTGGAAATGGGACCGAAATTTGTTGTTCTGAAAAAGGGCGAACACGGCGTGATGTTCTTTTCTGAAAAAGAGACGTACGCGCTGCCGGCGTGGCCTTTGGAAGACGTTGTCGACCCGACAGGAGCAGGCGATTCTTTCGCCGGGGCGATGATGGGATATCTTGCTTCACAAAACAATTTGGACTCTGATACGATAAAAATGGCGTTAGCCTACGCGACGGTGGTCGCGTCTTTCACCTGCGAAGACTTCAGCTGGAATCGTTTGCTGGATCTCGATTTGGACACAATCAACGACCGTATGGAACAGTTCCGCAATATCGTGAACTTCTAACCGGTTAGAATTCATGGAAGAATGATTTATGAATCCTGTAGTATTGCCCCAATTGGTCAAAGGCATCGACGAAGCCGTTGTGGTTACAAAACTAAAACGCCCTGGGGACAGCGTCCAGAAGGGCGAACCGATTTTGGAGGTTGAAACGGAAAAGGCGATTGTTACTATCGAATCGCCTTATGCCGGTTTTGTCAGTCAATTTAATTGTCAGGAAGATCAAACTGTTCCCGTTGGCTCTACATTGCTCTGGATTAAGAGCGCCAGCGAAATGGAACAGGAGAAACGAGAGATTCGATTTGAAATTCGAGAAAACGTTTCGGAATTCGAAATCCAAAATGGGGAAACGTTACAAGAGGTTGTTCCCAATCTCTCGAATCTGACGGCATGCAATCCTCAAATTACCCGAATGGCGGCGGGCGCCGAGTCGTCTGCGCCGCAAGCCCTGTACGGGTCGTCCTCGGTGTATGCCAACAATACGGAAAACGTTTCCATAAGGTCAAATCGACCTATTGGATTTAATCCTAATTCGCAGGCTGCACCTCAACAAACCGCTGAACCGGTTTTTACGCCTCGCGTTGTAACGTACGATATGCAGGTTGCAAATTGCGAGAATGAAATCGAGAAAAGCCCGGAATTTGGAATTCGGAAAGACCGAGACGATCGGAGAGACGCCAGTTCGCTCAATTTCATTAATCCTCGCATTGCTCAGACGGTCGGCATGACTCCAATGCGCCGGACGATTGCCAGACGCATGAACCTCAGTTCGCAAACGATTCCCACTTCCATCCTGTTCCGAAAGGCGGACGTTTCCGAGCTGACAAAAATGCGGTTGAAAATCAATCGCTATTCCAGCGTCAAAGTATCGTTAAACGATTATTTTACCAAAGCAATCGTTATGGCGTTGGCGAGTATGCCGGAAATCAATTCCTCTCTCGACGGCGATCAGATTATTCAATACGCCGACGTCAATATCGGCATAGCGGTTGACGCCAAGGGCGCCCTTTATGTGCCGGTGATTCATCAGGCGCAGGATATGGACGTGATCAATCTTGCCGCTCAAACCAAACGGCTGATCGAAAAGGCAGAGCAGGGCAAGCTGACGCTTGAAGACATGGCGAATCCGACGTTTACCATTTCTAATATGGGAGCGTTGGGAGTCGAGTATTTCCATCCGATTATTCTCCCGCCGCAGTCCGGAATTTTAGGCATTGGCGCGGCTTTTGACGAGCCGGTTGAGAAAGACGGAAAATGGGAATCCCATAAACGCGTTGGGCTGTCGTATGCGTTTGATCATCGGATTATCGACGGCGCTTTGGCGTCGAGGTTCCTCAAGAAAGTTATTGAATATCTTGAAGAACCGCTGATTCTGATTTGGAAAGAGTAAAACGGAAATGAATAAAACAGAATGGATATTGAAGAGTTGGCGTCTTGGCAAGATCGCGAGTCTGGTTCTTTTCGCCTCCATTCTGTTTTTTTGTGTAACATCTTGCGTTGAGGCTCAAAATCCGCCGTGGGATCCGCCTGTTTTTGAAGCTGTTCCAGCCGGACGGTGTTTGAAACTGACGGTGGAATCCATTCCAATTTCTTCGTCCGGGAACGCCGCCGCTTTGGGCGATGCGCTTTCCGACCGAATTGCGTTGACGTTCAAAAAGACGGAACCGAAGCTCATTCTGCTATCGGTTTCCGCGCCGATAACGACCAGAACGGATGCAATTGTTCAGGCGGTTTCCGCTCGATTTACTCAAGCGGTTGTATTAGGGATTTCCGCAGACGTCAATTTTACTCATCGTCTTGACAATGACCAGCCGATTGTTTCTGCCTGGGTTGTCGGCGGAGGGGACTTGAAGCTGTCCGTCGTTCTGGCAGACCCGGATTTGGAGAGCTTTGATTCCGATTCGTCATACGCTCAGTACGTCCATGAAAGCCTTTTGAGAACGACGCGCGACAAAGCGCTGTTTCTTCTTTCCGCCTTTCCCGCCCAAAAGACAAACCGCATTGTCCGAGAACTATCGGCTTTAGAAGGCTCTCGCGTTCCGTTGGTCGTTTTGGCAGCGTCTGGAAATCAGCCGACAATTTACTTTGCCGGGCGGCGATGTCGAAACGCCTTGTCGGCAGTAACCCTGTCCGGTTCTGCTGCCGTTGACGTCGTTCCGGTTTCCGACCTCCAGGCGAAAGCGTTGGCGGATAAAAAATCGGTTTTGGAAGAAGCCGGGCTGGCGTGCGAAGCTGCAATTGTCTGCCCGCCAAAGTCCAGCGATTGCACAGCGTTCAAAAAGTCAATTCAAAAGCATATTGGAAAGCTCACGCCTGTTTTGGGGCTGTCCGCTAACGATTCCGGTCAGGCGATATTGTTTTCCACGCCGAGATAAGAGCTAAGTTGCGAGTTGCGAGTTGCGAGAAGTTCGCCTTACAGCGAATGCGTAATTCCGTTCGCTTTTTCCGGGGGCTAACGCACCCCGGCTCGCCTAATTACCGCCTTTCATCCACTTACTATTCCTATTCCCTTAAAACGCCATGGGACAAATCCTTCCTCCGCGACCTGTTCTGCCGTTGTTTGCCGTCTTTTCCATCTATCCGGAGGCGATAGATTGGGCGAAGAATCGTATTGCTCAAAAATGGGGCGAAATCGGTCTGGAGTCCGTCCCGTTTAATTTCGACAACACACATTACTACGACGAGTCGATGGGAGCGGGATTGAAAAAGCAGTTTTTCGTTCTCAACGCCGGGGCGGATCCGTCTGATCTGATCGACTGGAAGATTCTTTCCAACGACTGGGAAGAGGAATACGCCCAATTCGCCGGGAAGCCGGAATCGCGTCCGCTCAACATCGACCCCGGATATATAGAGCTGGGGAAACTCGTCCTGGCAAGCACAAAAGACTACGCTCACCGCATCTATCTGGGCAGAGGAATCTATGCGGAAATAACGCTCAACTTCAAAGAAGGGCAATGGGTCGCACATCACTGGACGTTTCCCGATTACCAGCGCGCCGACTACCACGAATTCTTTAATCAGGCGCGAACCGTGTTAAAGGAAATCAGACGGAAAAACGCATAGCGTTGTCGAGCTGAGAAACGCTTGTGGTGGTAAACCAAGGGGTTAATTAAACGGTTCCACGCCATTTACGATCGCCCAAATGATGTAAATTATAACTAAACCGGCAACTACCAGAAATGCTATAAGAGTATCTTTTAATTCTTTAA
>CACXSS010000140.1 GCA_902770245.1 uncultured Planctomycetota bacterium
AATGTCCTTAGTGTGTGATACATTCTAAACACCTCGGGGAAGAGAGTGATAATCCATAAACCAGTCGGGAGTGTTTCCCTACACTATTTTCCTACGACATCGCAGGAAAGAACAGGTTGTATTATTTGTATCGGCTCTTTACCCTCAATAGTTGAATAAGATTATTAAACTTTGGAGAAATCAATGATTTTTTTGAAACAAATACAAAAATAGGTAAAGTAGAAAAGATAAGACGCCTCACTTTGAAAGATTTGGAATTCCTGTGTATTAAAACAGACTGGTATACAAATAATTCGGAATTGAATTATTAGAAGTTCCCTAACGTAAAGCGCTAAGTTTGAAAAGCGCCTTACATCATAGAATATGCTTTTTAACGGTTCGTTTTATGTGTTTTGACTAAAAATACGATAAAACGCGAGGCGTCAAACTAAAAGGTTTACAATTTCTGCAGGAGTTTCAACAATGGCGTTGGCGTTGTTTTCTTCAAGTTCCTCTCGGGTGCGGAATCCCCACATTACGCCAATGGCGAAAAAACCGGCGGCGTGAGCGGTTTGCATATCTGTTGCCGTATCTCCAACATAAAGAACGGATTCCGGTTTAACGCCGAGCTGATTCAAAATCGCAAATGCGCCGTCGGGAGCGGGTTTTCGCGGCGTGTCGTCTCGACCTCCGCGAACGGCAGAAAACAGGTTTTCTCCAAAAAAGTGATAAATACAGCTTTTGGTGAACTCGTCGGGCTTGTTGGAAAAGACCGACAACGTTGCGCCAGCCGCTTTAAGTTCATGAAGCGCTTCAACCATTCCGTCGTATGGTCGCGTTTTATTGTGCCATCGATTATTATATTGAGCGGTGTACTTAGCCAGAAGCGTTTTGCCAAGTTCAATATTATTTAATTCTTCCGGCGGGAGAAGGCGTTTCATCAGCTCGTGAACCCCATTCCCGACAAAATAGCGAAAACAATCCACGGGATGAACTGGCAAACCGAGTTCTTCCAGAGCCGCGTTGGCGGAATCCGCCAGGTCTTCCAGCGTGTTGAGCAGCGTGCCGTCCAAATCGAACATGACGTGAGTGTATTTCATGACAGTATAGCGATAGATGTAATCGTGGATTTTATAACAGGTTAGGGCTTATTTCTCGAAATAGCAGCGATAGACGGGCTGACCGTTTTCTCGAGTTCGTTTTTCAAAATGGGTTCTGTAGTCCATTGGATCGTTAGCCGGGGTTTCGTCAACCGGGAACGGACCTTTAAACTGGGAGATTTCTTTAATCAGTTCCAACGCCGTTTGATAGTACTCTTCGACGTCTGTCCAGAAATGAAATTTCCCGCCGACGCGAAGAACCCTATATATATTATTGACAATAATCGGATTGATAATGCGTCGTTTACGATGTTTTTTCTTCCACCAAGGGTCGGGAAAATAAATATGAACGGCTTCGACAGAATCGTCTTGAAGGTTGGTTGTAAAAATGGGCGTTGCGTCGCCGGAAATCATCATGGCGTTGGATACGCCCTGTTCATTGTTGGTTTTCGCCAGCTGTAAAGCGCAGTAAGCGGCGTAATTATGGGCGACTTCGATTCCCAAAAAGTTGTGGTTTGGCGTTTTTACGGACTCGTGAGCCATAAAAAGACCTTTTCCAGAACCTATTTCCACTTCCAGCGGCTGCTGAACGGGAAAAACGGATTCCGCGCGCCAGTTTTCGTCCAGGTCGCGACCGTTTATCAGGTATTTTTCAAAGTCGAGTCGGTGAGTAATTCTACGCAAATATCGGCGAGGCATAGCTTAAGGAAGAATAAATCTGAAAGCATGGATGGCATAATCCGTTCGGCGATCGAACGAATTCCGTTTTTTTGTGTAATTTCAGCGTATTTTACCAGAACTGGAATAAATAGCAAGCCCCAGCGAGATATTCGTCTGCGCTCAAATATTGGTTGAACGAAAAAAGGAAAGGGAACGCCGAAACCTCAGACTACTCGCAGAATACGCAGACGGGCTGGGAATGTGGCGACAACGCCAACTGCGTTGTCTGTGAGGTCCGCGTCCTCCGCGTTCAAAAATAAAAATTATCTATTTTCGCAACCCCAAATTGAGCGCACCTTTATCAATTAAAAAATGTGGTAATATTATCCAAGAGTAATTATATGACAATATATTCTGGGCGTTTATTTATAAAAGGCGTTTGCTTAGACTGTTACTATTCGTGGTTCTCAGGAATCAGCGGAACCGAAGAACGCCGCCACGATCGGATGTTGTTAAACATGGGGCGAATGGGAGCAGTTCTGTTTTTAGAGCAACTAAAACCGTAATCAACCAGATAGCCGCTTGACTGACCGATTAGTTCTCCTTGCGGCGAATACTGACGCGTGTCAAAAGAAACCATTTCTCCTGGAACCGTCAAACTGATTAACTTATTTGTTACGGTTTTACCCTGCGAGGTTTCGTCTGTTTGCTCGCTTTTCCAGACGTGGTGGACTTTTCCCATAACGGAGTATGGAAATGACGTGGGTGAGAGCTGGTATAGCGAACTGACTGATAATTGGTTTTCTTCCCCTTCTTTTTTAATGTAGATTTTACGCTCTTGACGCAAAATTGAGGGCAGATGAGCGCTGGCGTCGCTGCGCCATGTTTTGATTTCAACTCGTTTATTTTCGTTTTCAAAAACGATTTGTTCCCAGGAACAGGGATAGGATGCGCCTTCAATTTCCAGAACCAGGTTGTCTTTGGTTTTGAAGCTGACAGGTTTCATATCGACGCTTTCTTCCCAGTAATTATTTCCGGTTACTTGGGGTCGAGGAGACCATTTTCTGCCTCCGCCGCTCAGGTCTGATTCATAAGTCAGAGAAAACTGATCTGGAAGAATCTGAGAAAGCGTTATCGTATATTCCGCCGCAGATTTGCGTGAAGTGATTCTTTTTACGATTCCTAACGAGTCCTCTGAACGAACAACCCTGATTCTTTTCCAGGCGCCTTCTGGAAAACGTCCCCATGGATGAGTAGAGGCGATATGATACAGATATTCTTCTGACGCTATCGTATTGAAATCGGACTGAATTGTTGTGTCTCGTACAAATGCGGGAGGCTCAGCCAGCGAATTTTGGCTCTGTTTGGATAAACGATGCGGGTCGCTTGGACGACGCTGGAAGATGCGAAATCTTGGGGATGGGAGATTCAAATCGCGAACAGTCGAAGCCGGCACGAGTTCTATATCAGTTGGCTCCGGCGCTTTCGGAAATTCCTCGATATTGGTAAAATCGGAAAGCGATTCTTCCGTAAACGGGACTTCTGCATCGGACTCGATTTGCGCGGAGAGTTTGTCTGATAGATATAATGCCGCCATGAGCAATAATAACAACGTCGATATATAACGGTTTAGAGTCATGGCTGGTCAAAAAATACAAGTAATGTATTGTTAGAGAAACGTCAGAACGCATTGTTCAAGACGTTTTTCTGACATATTTTAAAAATACAGTCTATCAAAGGTATCGGAAAATCGGGAGGGATAATTTAGTGAACTCAGCGTTCCGATACAATATATAATTATTATTACTTTTT
This sequence comes from uncultured Planctomycetota bacterium, assembly GCA_902770245.1. Taxonomy (GTDB): domain Bacteria; phylum Planctomycetota; class Planctomycetia; order Pirellulales; family Thermoguttaceae; genus RUG11551. Next base: position 3,552 of record CACXSS010000140.1, read on the forward strand.
TATGAAAAATTACAATAGGGGGGCGCCTATTGAAAAAGGCAAAGAACGACTCAATAATTCAAAAATATGTAGCATATAAATTACTTATTCTAACTATATTGTTTATATATCAAATCTTTACTGGTAAGTTTTTCAAGTCAGGCGATTCGCTGACGAATAAAATGGTTGACTTCTTCCGGACAGAGAAGCGTCAGAACGTGTCCTGCGCCTTTGACGATTTTGTCCGGGTGAGTGTATCGAACCGGCAGCAGACGGTCAGCCGAGCCGTGCAAATGCCAAATCGGAAACGGGTAATCCTCCGGCTGGTCGCGCCAGGCGCAGATCATTTTTAAAACGTTGTGACTGCGCTGAACCGGACTGTCGATAAGCTGGTTCAAAACATTTTGAGCGAGAAAAGAAATTCGTTTTCCTCGAATCCATTTCGTAAATCGCGCCCAGAGTGTTACCAGCTTCCAGTTTCCATTGGGCGACAAACAGGATAATTTCCAAAGGAATCGGGAAAAAGCAGGTATTTCCGTTCCGCCGCGGATAGACGCCAGGAGGAAGCACCCCTTAACGTCGACGCCGTGTTCAAGCAGATACCCTCCGATAATCGGCGCGACCATTCCGCCAAACGACAGCCCGCCGACGTAACAGGCGTTTTCCTCTGCCCCGTTTTCCGGGTCAAAATACTGCTTATAGACGTCCGCCGCCCACCGGAGAGCAAACTCTTTGAGCGTTTCCCCCTTCACCGGTTCAGTCCAGTTTGGAACGACCACGTCAACGACGTCGCCTAACGCCTGTTTCTGTAAAACGAACAAGTCTTCAGTACACCCCAGCCCGGGGAATAAAAGTAGTTTCATGGTATTAGGCAGTAGGTTAAACAGTTAGGAGTTAGGAATTAGGAGTGAGGAGTTGTTCAAAGCTTCGTGTCAACTCCTCACTCCTCACTTCTCACTCCTAACTCTTAAACGCTGCAAGCTTCAAATAATCCACGTATCCCTCTACGCTCTTCCCCAGTCAAAGGCGAGGACGTCGCGCAGGTCGCTGGTTCCGAAGGCGAGCATGACGGCGCGGTCGAAACCCAAGGCGCAGCCGGCGCAGGGCGGGAAGCCGGATTTCAAGGCGTCGAGGAGTATCGAGTTCGGCGGCAACGGCGCATGTCCGTCTGCGACGCGCTGACGGTTGGTCAACTCGTGCCGCCGCGCCAGTTCGTCTGCGTCCGCCAGTTCATGATAGCCGTTCGCCAGTTCCACCCCGCCGACAAAAAGCTCGAATCGTTCCGCAACCGCGCCGTAAGGTGCGTCAACCACTTTCGCCAATGCGGACTGCGTTGCCGGGTAATGATACAGAACCGTCGGACGCCATTGATCCGGGGCGTCGTTGTTGAATCCCAGTTTGACCTGAACTTTTTCCGACAGGATTACGTCCAGCCAGGAATCGCGGTCGTTTGGGTCGAATCCGTCTGGAACGCCCAGGTTTTCCGTCTGACAGTAGTTTCGAATCTGTTCCATGGACGCGGCAAACGGGTCAAGGCTGGCGTATCGAATAAAGGCGTCTCGATAGGAAATCCGCTGAGCGGTTTGAACTGTCAATCGCTCTTTGAGCAGCGTTTGACAAAGCCCTTCCAGAACGCTCATGCCGGCGTCGAAATCGTCGTTGACGCCGTACCATTCGATAATTGTAAATTCCGGGTTGTGACGCTGACCGTATTCCCCGTCTCGAAACGCCGGGCAGATTTGGTAAATTGACCCCATGCCTGCCGCCAAGAGCCGTTTCATGGCGAATTCCGGCGACGTCTGGAGAAAAACCGGCTCGGCGGGGCGGGCGTCGGAAATCTCGACGTCCGTTTTTATCGTTATCGGTTCCAGCCAGCGGTCGATGGTAGTATCGCGAGAAATTACCGGCGTCTGGACTTCTGTATAATTCAGGGAATCGAAATAGTTTCTCGCCCGCTTGAGCAAGTCAGCGCGCAGTTTTAACGCTTCAACGGAGGCAGACGGTCGCCAGGAAACGGTGTGATTCATTAGGGAGTAGGGGGGTAGGGAATAGGGAGTAGGGGAGCAGATATTAATTCGTCGAAAGCGAAAACTACAGTATCTTGTCTATCCGCTTGAAATTACTTACCATGGCAGCCAGTCGGTTGCTCGCTGCCAAAACGTTTTCTTTTCCGGTTCTTTTTTGGGTTCAGGAGTTGGCGATTCTGACGTCGGCGCGGACTGGCTGGGAGTCGGGACGGCGACGTTCGGGGTCTTTCCGAAACCGAACAGGTTTTTCTTTTGATTCGTTCCGCTAAGCTGAGTGGGCTGAGCGGCTGGCGGAGTTTGTGTAACAGGCTGATTTGGCGCTTTTCCGAAGGAAGCGTCGGCGGGCTGCCCAATTGCGCCGCTGTACGGAGCGACTGCTGCTAACGGAGCGCTGGGCGCGTTTCTCAATTCGACGCAGTCCATGAGGAATTGCGGCCAGTACCCTTGCTGATATTGCCAGCAGTATTCCAGTTCCCCATTAGCAAATTTGGTTTTAAGCGGAAGCAGGGTTTTGTATAATTCCCGCTGTTCGAATTCTGAAAAATACAGGTCGGAAATATTGATGTTGTCAATCCACGCTTCGCCCTGCTGGGGGAGTTCAAAGCCGATGCACAATTTGTCCATGTTTTCCAACGGTAAATCGTTGATGTGGAAGAAATGCTGCCGCCATTCTCCCTGCTGACTGACGATTGATTCTTCTAGTTCCCGATAAAGGAGCATTTCTCGATAGACGTTTTTGTTTCCGCATTTGGCGCGAATAAAACATCGCAGAGGTACGTTTGGGTTCTTTTTAACCCACAAACTCACCGTGAAGCGTCCTGTGGCGTCGGCGGCGATTTCTTTGCTGTAAACAGCTGTCGGCCAGCCATCGCAGAAAAGGTGTAAAGAACTCTTTCCGCTGACTGCTGTGTGATTGTCTATCGACGCGCCAGACGCAGAATTCTCCGGCTGATTCGGGTTTTTCCAAACGAACCATTTGGGAATCGGCTGGGAATCGTCGGCGAACTGTTCGAAGTCCGGGTTGTCAAGGCTTCTCATCGTCCTTGCCGTCTTGAGGGATTCCGCCCTATTTGCCAGATCGGAGATAGCGGTTTTTATCTGGTCAATTGTTTGCTGACTCCACGAGACCGTTGGACGGCTGGGCTGAACCGGCGCGTTGAATCGAACGACTTGTATTTCAAAGGGCGCGAAATAGCTGCGCCAAACGAGCTGACTGTTTTCGTAAACCAGTTCCGGAACGTTGTCGATAAAGGCAGAGCCTTTGTTGTTGAGTTCGGAAAAACGATAAAGGACGTTGTCCAGACTGCGCGGCGCGGCGGGCGTCATTCCGCCGGACGAGATGGGGTTGAGTCGGATTTTTCCTGCAATCCGATACGGCGTTGTATTGACTGCGTACGCCCAGGTGGATTGCCCATCGGAAATCCAGCGGCAGACGATGGCATTGGATTGCGGCGGCAATGGCTGCGCCTCGGCGTTTTGCGAGTTAGGAGTGAGGAGTGAGGAGTGAGGAGCTGGCTCCGCCTCGTTATACGGTCGATTTGCCAGGCAGCGAAACGCCGCCATTGTGTTGACGATGGACTCTTCTTCGCCCAAGGCGAACGTCCAGCCGCCGTCGAAGAATTCCTGCGTGTCCCAAAGAGCAAGGCTCCGGATAAACCGTTTACGATTTTCGATTCCCGCCGGAGTTGGTATGCTGTTGAGAAGCGCGTACGTCGGTTTGTACGGCGATTTCTTTTCAAAATCCGTCAGTCGAATTCGATGGCTGGGATGATAAAACAGGCTGGCTTGAATTCGCTGTCCGTTATGAGGACTGAAAAAGGCGTCAACGTCCGGCATGACGTTCCATTGCCGTTCCGCCGCAGACTGCCGAAGCGTCTGCCCGTTGATAACGCGTTGAGAGTACGTCAAAACGATATTTCGCTTCACGCCAAAACCGAAGTCTGCGCTAAGTCCGCATTGAAGCAGAGCGGTTTGAACTCCTGTCGTTTGCGGAATTTTCGGCAGCAGAGCGTTTCGATGACATCGAGTAAACAGTTTCGCGCCTGAAAGGTACAAATTGCGGCTGGAGCCGTCGGCTTGCAGTCTGTCGCGAAGCTTGCAGTAGAATTCAGACAGCTTGTCGCTTCTCCATTTCAGCCAGTGCGCCTGCGCCGGTCCGTTGAGGAAGCGCGCTCGAACCTGGAATCGTTCTGCGCCGTCGCCCGGAACGCGAACGCCGGTTTCGGCAGAAAAACGCCGAATCGTTTCGTCGTCCATGCCCCACTGCGGCGGCGGAAGAATCAGCCAGGAATTGTCCGTCAACTGCAGCCCCAGCCCGGTAAACGCCGAGTGGTTTTTGTAACGGGACGCCAAATGCGAAACCATATCCAAAACGAACTGCTGAACTTCCGGATGTAAAATGTTGTAGTACATCGCAGCGCCGTTTTCAGGCGGATAGGACGCCAAAATCGTTTTGCCGTCCGGACCGATCCATTGCAGACCGGACGTCTGAGGGTCGCGAGTTCGGACTTTGGATTCCAAAGCTGGAACCGGCTGCGTTAATTCGATAGCGGGAATGAGCCGCATTTGCTGGCGGTCGAACATTCTCATGAGAACTTCCAGCGCGTCTTTTCGGACCGGGTCAGAACAGCTTTGAGAGAAAGCGCCGGTGTCGTATCGAGGCGTTGGCGCAACTTCCGGACACGGCCAGATGGCGCTGCCGTCGCTGTTGACGGAGATCATGGCGCCGTTGTATCCAACGAAATTGAGGTATTCCACCATTCGAGTTGAACCGTCGTAAAACGTTTCCCAGTTGTCCAGAGCCATTGTCGCGTTTTCTGACGCCGTCTTTTTTGCCGAGAACATGGCGGGGAACTGCGGTCTGTCCATATACGCCGCCAACAATCGCGGGGACGATCCGGAATACGTTTTGGGAAGTTTTCCAATGACCGACATGACTCGAATCTTGCCGTATCGGGAAACGACGTCTTCCCGAAGATTGTAAATTACAACAACCGGAGACTTGGTTCGAGGCCAAAAGACGATTTTGTGCGTTTTCCACGTCGGCTTGTCGAGCGAACGCTGCAAATCGGCTGTAACATTGAATCCGGAATCGACGTTGCCGGGCGTAATCGCGCCTGCAATGTTGGGTTCAATGATGCTAATTCCGGTTGTCTGTTCGGAATTCGACGGGTATTCAATTTCCA
>CACXSS010000141.1 GCA_902770245.1 uncultured Planctomycetota bacterium
TGCTCCAATAACATGGCTGCTGAAAGGATTTGTGCCAGCGGATTAGCAATATTCTTACCTGCTGCTTGCGGCCAACTGCCATGAACGGGTTCAAACAAGGGCGTCTTCTCACCGAGGGATGATGAAGGTTGCAATCCCATAGAACCAGTAATGCAACTTGTCTCGTCGGTCAGGATATCGCCGAAAGTGTTCTCCGTAACGATAACGTCAAAGAAGCGAGGTTCTGTAAGGACTCGCATGGACGCATTGTCAATAAACATATAGTCGGTGGTGATGTCCGGATAAAGGGATTCCATTTCCTTTGCAATCTGTCTCCATAAACGACTTGAAGCAAGAATGTTAGCCTTGTCAACCACCGTCAGGTGTTTTTTACGTTTCCTTGCGTATTCAAAAGCAACTTTCAAGATACGCTCTATTTCATAACGGTAATAGATGTCCGTGTCGTATGCCTTATCGTTATCCTGGTATTTCTCACCGAAATACATTCCACCGGTCAGCTCTCTGATTACAATAAAGTCAGCTCCCTTGATCAGTTCATCTTTTAGCGGACTCTTATGTATGAGGCAGTCGAAAGTAGCAACAGGCCGGATGTTTGCAAAAAGGCCGAGTTTCTTACGCATGGCAAGCAAGCCTTGCTCTGGACGAACCTTGGCGGTCGGATCATTGTCAAATCGCAAGTCACCGACGGCGGCAAACAAAACGGCATCAGCATTAACGCATGTCTGAAATGTCTCTTCAGGGAATGGATCTCCCACACTATCAATAGCATGGGCTCCACAGATGGCTTCATGGTAAACAAATTCATGGTTGAACTTTTCGGCGATGGCATCCATAACCGCAAGTCCTTGTTTCATTATTTCTGGTCCTATACCGTCACCCGGAAGAACCGCAATATTCAGTTTCATAGTTATGATGGTTTATAATGTTTCAGTCTTCAGTGTGTATCCGTCAAACTCTCCTCAAAGATATTCAGCATTTTGAATGTAGCCTTAATGGCTGCTTCAGTCTGGTCAGCATCAAGTCCTCTGGTTCGGAGAATCTTATCAGCATATCTCCATGTGATGATGGTCTGTACTAATGCATCTGTCCGACCGCCAGGAGGAATTGATACGGAGTAGTTCGCCAATATCGGGAAGGTGCGGTTCAGCTTGTCTTTGTATATCTTCCGCAAAGCCTTAACAAATGCGTCATATTGTCCGTCACCGGTTGAGTCTGCCGCATATTCATTTCCATTGATTGACACCTTAATACTTGCAAGCGGTTTCAGTCCGTATGAAGTGGTGACCATATAGCTCAACAGTTGTATCTTGTCTGTCGGCACATCGTGTTTCAATACATCGCTCACAATGTATGGAAGGTCTTCTTGTGTAACGATTTCCTTTCCGCCCAAAACGCCCTCTTCGGTTTTGCGGAGAACCGAGGTCGGTTCAGGCTGCGGAACGACTCTGTTCAGGTCGCTGTTGTTGGCGGGCTGATTGATGCCGAAAACGGCGGGCGTCAGGTCTTCGATTACTTCAGAACGGTAAATCGTCGGTTCCGGGTCGTGCTCAATGCGGCGCTGGGTTTCGGACTGACAGTCTGAAATTTCAACGGTCGTCTGAACGATGGCGTTTTCCACCGAAGCGCGAACCAGCTCGGAAATCTTCTTGTTCCAGAACCGTTCCGCTGTCAGTCGTTTAGCAAGAGCCGGGTCTTTGACTCGTTCCGGTGAGTCGTCGGTATTATCTGCCAAAGAACTTGACGACGCGGCGCTTTGCGTGTAACAGGCGCCGGTTCGGGTGTCGACAATGACAACGTTTTCGGTTTTCAACCCCGCGATTGCGTTTGCTGTCAGACGGCAGATGGCGTCAATTTTAGCGTTGTCCAGCGCGTAACCGGGAACGGACTTCAAACTCACGGACGCGCGAACAATCGTTTTGGGATTCAAACCGCCTTGTTTTTCTGTATCCCACAAAACGGACGCGCTGGAAACGCCTTCAATGGAATTGATAATATCCGCCAAGTCTTTTTGCTGAGCGGCTTTGATTTTCAAATTGCGAACTTCGGGAGAATCGAACAGAGAAATGTCGACAGCCGCCTTTTCGAGCGTTCGCCCGGATTCCTGCGGCAAGGCGTTCGCTTCCGCCAGAGCGGCAACGTAAACGCTGCGGCTTTTTGCCGGGATTTCCAGCGTCTGGTTGACGATTGTATAATCGGAAAGATTCTTTTTCGCCAACGCCGCTTCGATCTGAACCAGCTCGTCGGGCGTGAACTGCTTTCCGTCAAAAAGAGCGATTCTGTTTTCAGAATTGGGCTGCATTTCCAGCCAAATTCCAATTCCACCGCCGATAATGAGCAATACAAGGACGCAGAACGCCGCTCCTCGGAACGCGCTGGAGGCGAACCAGGAACCGGAACTGCTGGATTGTGGATTGGACGACGGCATAAATTATATGTTAAGGGAAACGATAATAGTTTAGAATAAAAGTCTGACGTCAGCGGGGCGCGTTGCGTCAACTTCTCACCCCCCCTGCTTCGAACTTCTCTCAGTAAAGATACAATATTTCCGATTTTTTTACTAGATCAATTTTCTGTTTTTTTATACTTTTTGAGAAGGGTATACATAAATTCTTGCCAAACGAGACAGGGGGCGCGTAGAGTGAGAAAAATTGGTAAACGCGTAAAGATGTTTAACAACGAAATGAGTTTCAGCGCCAGCTTGAAAGAACGGCAAACGCCGTTCCATTTTATAAAACCTGTCTGCTTGCGAATGCTATCTATCCTCAGCGTCTTTGATGTTCATTTTGGGGATTTCCAGAAAGGGCTTTAAGTTGGAGTCTTGAGTTGACCAGTTGAGCATCAGCGGCGCGGGGGAGATGTCCGGCTGATTGAGTTCCGGGGCGTCCCACGGGATTTCCGTTTCCAATTCGTCTTCGCCAAAGAACTTGACGTCAGCGTTAGGCGCGGCGTAGTATCTCGGATTGAACATACTGAAGCTCATGGTATAGTTTCTTCCCTGATCCGGACGAACGGCGGAAACGCGCTGACGCCAGGAACGCGGCTGAACGTACTTCTCGCCATTGAGTAAATTGGCGTATGACGAACGAAACAGTCTTACGCTTTTTTGCTCTTCCAGTTTCTCTTTGGCGTTATCCCAACGAGCGGGCTTGTCCGCTTGCGGCGCCGGCGCGGGACGCCATAAGTCCACAAAAAACTTTGAGCCAAACGAAATTCGGCGAGGATTGAGAAACTGAACTTTCTGATACCCCATTTCATCGATAACGCTGCTGTCCATCGGCTCCATTTTGGAGAAGTCGGCTTCGTAAAGCGCTGCGCCTTTGGAATCGATTCCTATAATCCCGGAATTAAAAATATGCTGAACCAGTTCCTCGGCTGTTGAGACGTTATCTGTAACAATCTTGTTGCGCTGTTGAGCCATGACAGATGTAACAGTCATTACGCTCAACGCGAGAACCAGCAGTAATTCAGTATTTATCCGTTTCATTCTTAGGGAATAGGGAATAGGGAGTAGGGAGTAGCTTGTATTGCGCTTGCGTCAATTACTAATTACTCATTACTAATTACTAATTAATCAAATAAGGCATCAACGTATTCGTCTGCGTTGAACAGGGCGAAGTCTTCCGCTTTTTCGCCCAGTCCGATAAACTTAACCGGCAAATCCATTTCCTGACGAATCGCCGCTGCAACGCCGCCTTTTGCGGTGCCGTCCAGCTTGGCGAGAATCAAGCCGGTGCATTGAACCGCCTCGGAAAAGTGTTTTGCCTGGGACAATCCGTTTTGACCTGTAACAGCGTCTATAACCAACAGGGTTTCGTGAGGAGCGTCTGGAATGATCTTGCTGATAACGCGTCGAATCTTTTCCAGCTCTTTCATCAAATTGGTTTGAGTCTGGAGACGACCGGCGGTATCGATAATACAAACGTCAACGCCCTTTTCGACAGCGGCTGCCGTAGCGCGATGAGCGACCGACGCCGGGTCGGAATTAGCTGCCCCGGTAATGATTTCCGCCCCTAAACGCTGCGCCCAAACGGTGAGCTGTTCCACCGCCGCAGCGCGGAACGTGTCAGCCGCGCCCAATAAAACGCTCTTTCCCTGCTGACGAAGCATGTTTGTCAGCTTGGCGATGGACGTTGTCTTGCCGCACCCGTTGACGCCGCAGAACATAATAACCGTTGGACCTTTTTCCGCAAATGCAATCGGCGATTCCGGCTGACGCATAAGCTCTTTCAAGCCCTTTTTGATGTGTTCGACAATATCCGTCATCTGGACGACTCGCCCGCGATAGTTGACGCGAATGTCGTCGACCATTTTATTGGCGGCGGCAATGCCCATGTCTGTGCGAATGAGCTTGACAAACAGTTCTTCCAGAAACTCGTCGTCTATCAGACGCCCTTCTGACTTGAACAGGTCGCGAATGTCGGTATTTAATAACTGCTGAGTCTTTTTCAGACCCTTTTTGATAATATCGAAAAATCCCATGGTTATTACTGCTATTTTATATAATCGTCAAAAATATCAAGTTTATTAAGAGGCAAACGCTTTTGGATTACGAACCAAACTCCTCAGTTGAGCGCTTTGCGTAATTACTAATTACTAATTACTAATTACTAATTCCCTATGCGTCCGCGACGGCAACGGCTTCTTTGAGCAGTATCCGCCCTTCGTAGAGGGATCGCCCGATAATCGCGCCCGCCATTCCTGCCCGTTTGAGCTGGGAGACATCGTCAAGGGTTGTAACGCCGCCCGAGGCAACAACTGGGATGTCCAGAGCCGCCTGCATAGCCGCCATCGCCGGGACGTTTGGCCCCTTCATCATGCCGTCGGTTGCGATGTCCGTATAGACAATTGCCGCCAGCGGAAGCGCCGCGTATTGTTTCGCCAGCGCGATGGCGTCTGTGGAACTGGTTTCCAGCCAGCCGTCTGTCGCAACCAGCCCGTTGCGGGCGTCGATTCCCAAAACCAACTTTCCGGGGAACTTGCGGCACATTTCAGCAAACCATTCCGGCTGTTTGATTGCCAGCGTCCCGATAACGGCGCGGGTCAAACCGGCGTCAAACAGCTCTGACAGCACGGCTTCTTCCCGAATCCCGCCGCCCAATTCGCAGGGAATGTCGACCGCCTGAAGTATCGCCTTGACGGAGGGCATATTGACCGGTTTGCCGTCTTTTGCCCCGTCAAGGTCGACCAGATGCAAATGACGCCCTCCTTCAGACGCCCATTTCTGAGCCATTTCCGCCGGGTTCGCGCCGAATACGGTTTGCTTGTTGTAGTCGCCCTGTTGAAGTCGGACGCACTGTCCGCCGCGTAAATCAATTGCTGGCCAAATTTCCATAATTGGTTTAATAATAATTGTGAACGGTGAGTTCAGCTTGCGCCGAAACCTTGCCGCTTTATATGTTCTGTTATACCCGTTATCGATAGATTATTATAGCGCTATATCCATATTAATACAATAGGACGTTCGAGCTTTTTTAAAAAATATTTGTCGTAACAATTTAGACAATTTCACGAATTGTCCAATTCCGGGCGCGTAGACAAAGCTCTCAATGCAGAAAACAAAAGAACCAACTCAATATCAGCATTGTCAATTAGACGGGATACGCGTATCGGAATGGGACTATCATAGGTTTTATTTGAATTCCTGATTAAATGAAGAATTTTTTGACCTTCGCAATCTCGAACGACTACTATATCCTTACACTTCCAGCGCTGCGGAAAATCTCCAATTAAAAAGGAATGTTCGCCTTGAGGAATAACCAAACTTCGCAGCGTTTCCCCATGATACTTTTCAAAAAGCCTGTTTAATCCGCTGAAATCTGAGGAATAAAAATCCAGCGTCTGGAAATCCTCATCGGAAAGCCCGTCTATTGATTCAATCAGCTCTTTTCGACGCTTTGAATTCAGTGGAACGTCTTCAAAATACGTCTTGTTGAGTATTGCAAGAGGTTCCCAATTGGAATCATAAAAACCGTTTGGATATTTTTTATTCGGAAACAGATTTTGTACGTAATAGACAAACTGCCCGGATATAAGATTTTCAATCTTGCACCCGCCGAGATTTGCCGGAGCGTTTGGCAGCTTTAAGAAAGACCTGATATTGTAAAGAACCTCTCCAGCGCGATTAGTAATCTTGTAAGAGAATTTTAACGCGCTGGAGCTAATAGCATAATATCTTGAATCGTGAACGGGGATTCTGTAATTATCCATGCTTTGTTGTCAATGACATCGCTATTTTCTTCGAATCGCCAAAACGGTGATGTCGTCTTGCCGTTCGGATTTACGGAACGAGTCGGCGATGCGCGCCATGTCCTTGCAAAGGGTTTCCGGAGAAACGTTTCCTTCGCGCTGAACAACGGCGACAATTCGATTAGCGCCGAAGAGCATTTTCTCGCCGGTTTCGGTTTCTGCCGTCGCCTCGGAGACGCCGTCTGTATAAATGCACATTCCTTCGCCGGGAGCAATATCCAGTTCGAACTGATCAAAGCGGGCGTCTGGAATAATTCCAACCGGGAACCCAAACGGGAGCGGACATTCTTCAACGCTGCCGTCGTTATGACGTACAATCGGGGGAAGATGCCCGCCGTTGGCGTAGACCATGTGTCCGGTATAAATATTGTACTGAGCGTAAAACAAGGTAACGAACATCTGGTCGTTGGAATGGTTGAGAATCTCGTTCATTCTCCGCAGGGTTTCCGCAGGCGAGCGGCGAGCGTTCGCAACGCCCCGGAGAATCGTTCTGGACATCGCCATGAACATTGCCGCCGGGGTTCCCTTGCCGCAGACGTCAGCGACGACCAGAGCCAGCGTTTGATTGTCTAACATCCAGAAATCGTAGAAGTCGCCTGCGACGAATCGGGCGGGCAGGTTAAGCGCGTAGATGTCAAACTTGTCTGACTTCGCCAGCGACTTGGGATCAGGCAGCATCTTTGCCTGGATTTCGCGAGCGCGGGAGACATCGTTTTCTATCGTTCGGCGCGCGGCGGATTCATGCGCCTTTTGATCGACGGTTTCTTTGAGCGTTTCCAACATGTGATTGAACGTCTTCGCCAAACGTCCAGCTTCGTCGTTGGACGCCATGTCGTGGAGACGAACGGAAAAATCGCCGTCAATAATACGCTCTGTCGCCTGGTCGATCTCTTCCAGCGGTTTGGTTACAACGCTCGAAACGACCGAAAGAATAACCATAGTCGTTAACAAAATAATAGAATACAGTAACGACTGACGCCAAAACATCGCAACCAGCGGTTTGAGGACATCCTGTTCTGATATAACGTGAATGAGCGACCAGCCGGTTTCCGAAACAGGCTGTGAAACGGCGATAAGCACGTTTTTATAGTCGTCAACGTCATGCATGATAACGTGATCGGCTTTTTTCTCAATGGTTATATTCTTGAGTTTATCCATGTCTGCCTGACTCAACGTAATGCCGTACCCGCATTCGGAGGATTTAAGTCGTTCCAGGTCAACAGGTTTATTGAACTCAGGATTGTAAATCATCTTACCGTCCGGGGACAGAAGAATCAAATAACCAACAGGAGGCTTTATGCTTTCCAGAAGTTGCCGAATCTTTTCCAAACTAATATCGACAGTGCAAATTGCCCTCTGGCGACCCTCTATCAATACTGGAATACTGCAGGTAACCATCCAGACGTCTTCAAGACCAGGCGTGTCGTCAATATAAGGGGGGGACCAATACGATTTTAGAGTTTTGAACGGTTCGGTGTACCATTTGAGTCCTCGCCAATGATCAATTGAATAATAAACGCCTCCCTGATTTACCAAATCCGTTGTGCCTATTTGGTCTTGAGTCCCCGGGATTCGATGAACGTACGGGGACGTATCCGGACGCACAAATCCGTCTTCGGCACAGTTAACCGCGTAAGACGGTTCGTCTGGCAAAGGAATCATGGAAACGGTCATGCCGAACAGTTCCGGGTTTTCATCAGTCAGCGAGGACCGGAGAACCTGAACCGCGCTGTCGTACCGCTGAGCATATTTTAAAGCGTCAGGAAACGCCCGGTAAAAGCTCGCGTTGTTGCGAGCAATCTGAGAGTTTTTAATGCACATCTGATTGATTTGCATCGCCATGTTCGCAACAAACGCCTCAACATTTTCTTTGGTGGATTGCAAAACTGCCGTTTCCGCATAGCGATATTCGACAAATGCCATGATCGTAAAAACCACAATCATCGGCAAGCCGATCGCCAAAATAAATTTTGTTCGTAAATGTTTAAGATGGTACATCATAATCATCTATTATAGTCATTTTTAATGATTTTGCTATATCAATTTTTTAATCTTTATACCTAATTAAAAAAAAAAAAAAAAATTCTTCGGAAAATGCCTGTCTATGAATGACGTCTGGTTATGAGAAGGGATTTTCCGAATACAGATAATCAGCTATGAAAGTCGTCAATTTTTAACGAGTTACAAAAACAGGACGTTCCAATACAACAAGATTATTTTGTGTATTGGCAATATGGAAAGTGCAGATAAAATGAGAAGTGTTAAGACTGGCAAACTTTACGGATTTCATAAAAATTGCTCAAAAAATTATTTATTTTCTTTTGAAAAATCAGGAAAACTCTATTGAATAATCTGACGAAATGAGTATAATGCAAATAGAACTGGTCAGAAAACTATAACTTGTCCAAATTTCACCA
>CACXSS010000142.1 GCA_902770245.1 uncultured Planctomycetota bacterium
TTTTTGAAAAAAAGGTTCTTCCCCTCAAACTCCCCTTTCCAAAAAACTTTAGTAAGGGGAGAAATTCAGTAAAAGACGACCGATAACCAATCGGCGAAAATCCGTCTAATCCGTAAAATCCGTGAACGGACTGACCTGCTCATAACTAACGAGGAGCGCTTTGCGTAATTCCGAATTCCGCATTCCGAATTCCACATTTATTTCATTTCTTCCAGATTCTTAATGGTTTCCGGAACGTCGATCAACGGCTGGTTTGCTTCGTCTTCGATGAGGAAGTATTCTACTCCGGCTTCCTGAGCGGCAAGCAGGATTTCTTTAATCGGAAGCGAGCCTTTTCCGACGGGAACGGAGCCGCGGTATTTGCCGTCCGGCGACGGGGTGAAGTCTTTCAGGTGCATGAGCTTAATGCGCCCGGGATACTTCTTGATAATCTCAACCGGGTCGGCTTTCCACGGGTAAACGACCCAGGTAATATCCAGCTCGACAACGACGTTTTCCGGGTCGGTCAGTTCCATGAGCAGGTCGAACATAGTCTTGCCGTCCTTATACGGGGCGAATTCCTGAGAGTGGTTGTGGATCTGGAACTTCATGCCGTGCTGAGCCAGCAGTTTCGCCGCCTTGTTGATAACCTCGGCGTGATGGCGAACTTCTGCTTCCGTCAGACCGACTGTGTTCCCGCCTTTGCAGGGCAGATACGCCGTGCCTGCGTACTTAACGCCCAGCGTGATAGCGTCCTGAACGGTCTGTTCCGGATTCTTTTCCCACTGATCGAAACCGAAATTGCGGCTGACGGGAATGAACCCGTGTTCGTCAACCAGTTTCCGGTATTCCTGAAGCGAATGTCCGTACGGGTTGTTACATTCCACGTAGACGAACCCTACAGCCTTGGCGGCGTCCATCGCCTTGTTGAGGTCTTTCGACGCCAATTGACGGTAAGAGTACAGGTTGACGCCAACCTTGCCTTTGAACCATTCGTTATTCCCAATCGTTGACGCGGGCTCGTCCGCAAACGCAGTCGCCGCGCAGGCTAAAATTAAGCTTAATGTGATAATGAGTTTTTTCATGGTGCTTGTAATAAAAAAGTTGCGAGTTGCGATAAGAAAGAATCGAGGAGCGCGAAGCGTAACTCCTCACTCCTCACTCCTAACTCCTAACTAAATCGACCTCATATACGCCGCGTCCTGACGGATGCTTTCTTCGTAGCCGAGCTTGCGGTCGATAGAGCCTTCAATAACCTGAGTTCCGAAGAATCCGATTTCTCGATAGGCGTTGAGGACTTTGGCGTAGTCAATGCGTCCTTTGCCGAGGATGGTATTGTCTTTGCAGTGACATTCAACGATGTGCCCTTTGAGCTTGCGGATGTCGTCGCAGATTCCTTCCGTCGTACCGAACAGATGAATCATGTTGCCGGGATCGTAGTAAATCTGAACGGCGGGGGAGTTGACGCCGTCGATAATTCTCAGGTGTTGTTGAGCGTTGAGCGGGGCTTCGACAGCGAGAATAACGCCTTTGTCTTCCGCTTTGGGCGCGAGGGCTTTGAACCGTTTAATCGTTTCCGCGTACTTTTCGTCAGTATTGAGGTCGGCTCTTCCAAAGAAGGAAATAAGAACCTGCTTGACGTTCATGGCAGCCATGGCGTTGATGCAGCTGGTAACCTGTTCTTCGGCGTCGTCAATCTGCCAGAACGGAGAGCCGTTGAACTCGCCCATGGCAAACGAGGTAATCGCAACGCCGGTTTTCTCCGAACGTTCCAGATAGCTCTTCTGAACGTCCGGATTTCTCAAGTCGTCGTTTTGGCGTGGACGGAGACTGAAGGTAACCTGAAGGGCGTCCAGACCGAGCTTCTGCGCCTGTTCGAAGTTGCTGGACCACGTTCCGATTTTGTAGACGTACCGTTCCTGTTCCGCGAAAGCGGATCCGGTAAGAGCGCCGCAGGCAAGCGCGGCAAGACCAGCTGCGGAACCTTGCAGCATGGCGCGGCGGGATATAATGTTATTCATGAATAATTCCTTTCGTATCAGTTAAACGGGGTAAAACAAAAAAACTGTCCAATTTCTCTGATTGAACAGGTTTGATTATACATCATTCAAAAATGAAATGCAAGCGATAGAGAAAAATTTTAGAGAAAACAGCTAAGAATTGGGAGATGCGCCTCGCCGCCGCGAAACGCAGCTCCTCACTCCTCATTCCTACCCTCTGATTCTTTCCGCAACGCTCTTTTCGTAGGCGTCGAGGTCGGCGATTTGTTTCTGGGCGACGCCGGAGTCCATAGCCGCCTGGGCAACGTATCGCGCGACGCGCGGGACAACGCGCGGGTCAAACGGTTTCGGAATGACGTAATCGTTTTTCAGAGGATTCTCGCCGTCAAACATGCCAGCAGCGCTGTCTGCCGGGTAGACGGTTTCGTATTCTTTTTTGAGTTCTTCCGGAACGCGCTGGCAGGCAATTTCCGCAATCGCTTTGCTGGCGGCAAGCTGCATGGGAATGTTGACGTCCGTCGCCTGAACGTCGAGCGCGCCGCGGAAAATTCCGGGGAATCCGAGGACGTTGTTAATCTGGTTCGGGAAATCGCTGCGTCCTGTTCCGACAACCCCTGCGCCCGCCTGACGAGCCAACGCCGGGTCAATTTCCGGAATCGGGTTCGCCATGGCGAAAATAATCGAGTGGTTTGCCATCGACTTAACCATTTCCGGCGTGAGAATGTTCCCGACGCTCAAACCGAGAAAGACGTCTGCGCCGACCATCGCTTCCGCCAGCGACTTGACGTTGGTATCGGCGGCGAACCGGGCTTTCTGCTCGTTCAAGTCCGTGCGCTGAGTGGAAATGACGCCTTTGCTGTCGAACATGAGGAAATTCTCGCGTCTCGCCCCGGCGGTAATGTACAGTTCGCTGCAGGAAATGCCGGCGGCTCCCGCTCCGTTGACGACGAATCGGCAATCCTCAATTTTCTTGCCGACCATCTTCAAGGCGTTGATAATCGCCGCCAGAGAAATAATCGCCGTTCCGTGCTGATCGTCATGAAAAACCGGGATTCCCATGCGGGTTTTGAGCGTCTGTTCAATCTCGAAACAGGCGGGCGCGCCGATGTCTTCCAGGTTGATTCCGCCGAAAGTCGGTTCAAGCCGTTCGACAGTCTCGATAACCTTCTGTGCGTCCGTGCGTCCGTTTTCCTGAAAGACCTTGCCGATGCACAGCGCGACAGCGTCAATATCCGCAAACCGCTTGAACAGAACGGCTTTGCCTTCCATAACCGGCAAGCCGGCTTCCGGTCCGATGTTTCCCAAACCGAGAACAGCTGTACCGTCAGAAACGACGGCGACGGAGTTCCCGCGCCCGGTATAATTCCAGACGTTCTTCTTGTCCTCTTTGATTTCCAGACACGGCGCAGCAACGCCCGGCGTATACGCCAGCGACAGTTCCGCCGCAGTCTCGCACGGCTTGGTTATTTCAACGGCGATCTTTCCCGGAACAGGCTGGGAATGGTACGCCAACGCGGCGGTTTTCAGTTCTTCGGATTGATTCATGGGGGGTGGTAAGTGGTTAGTGAGTAGTGATTAGTTGCGAGAGGGATTAGGGAATAGGGAGTGGGGAGTAGTTTAAATTCGCCAAAAGCGAAGCTCTATTCCCTGTTCCCTGTCCCCTATTCCCTAATATTAATATTGCCACATTTTTTTATCTTGTCAAGGGAGGAACGGACAATTGCCAATTAGCAATGAACAATTAGCAAATTATCTTGCATCTCTTAATTTTTTGATACATTTTCGTAAAAAGAGAGCGCATTTTTTCCAAAAATCGTGTATAATATATATTGAATAACGCTAAGGACTTTGAGTTGAGGGGTGAAATATGTAATTTACACCTCGTTTCGACGAATGCGTTTCCCTATCACAAAACTTGCAGACGTAACTTGCAGAATTACCATGTCAATTAACAAACTATTTTACCGATTTTTCGGAATCGTTACAATCGTCGCTTTATTAAGCGTCAGCCTTTACGCACAAGACAAAGCCGTTCCAACTCAGTATGCATCCTATCTCAACGCCGTCAACGCGCCCTATGCATGGAACATGGGATACACCGGTCAGGGAGTCGTCGTGGGCGTTATTGACGACAGCATTGATATGGACCACCCCTTCTTTAATTATAATAATGTTTCGTCTATTGATGCGTCTTTGGCATACAATACCGGCGCGATGTACAATTTTATTCGTGATCCGCGTTACATTCCTGACTTTCCAACGCAATCGGAAACAAACACGTCTGCCGTTTGGGACAACGGAACGGTCAATCGTACTAACGGCAGTTCGTTTTCCGTCGTCGGCGATTATCATGGAACAAGCGTAACAGGCTGCATTGCCGCTTACGACCCCTCTTCAAAAACATACGGACCTGCCTACAACGCGACGTTAGTTCCTATTCGCGTCGATTTCCACTGTCAGGCGTTTTACGCAACGATTGACGGCTGGGATCTGGGAACTGTTACGTTCGCGCGGGCGGTTGCTTATAAAAACAACGTTATTGACATCAAAAACAACTCCTACGGCACGTCGCAAGGGTATGAAGGATCAGAAGCGGAACTGACCATGCTTAGCATTGACTCCGCTCGAGAAAACAACACGTTTTTACTGTATTCAGCCGGCAACGAACGAAATAAAACAAACGACTACCCCAATAACAAAGACTGTACAAAAAGAATAACAAACTCTCACCCGTACACAATCACTGTTGCTGCGACAGGCAAGAATTGGTCGAGAGATTATACCGGATTCGCGCCGTTTAGCAACTACGGTTCCTGCGTGTTCATTACCGCGCCGGGCGTTGGAATCCCAACTGCCGACCGGGAAGACGTCGCAACCAACAACGTCTTTGCTTACGTCTACGATTACGAATCGACAACGTCTTCCGCCGTTCAGGGCAACTACTCCGGCATAAGATCCGATTCTTTCAGCGGGACGTCTGCGTCCTGCCCGGTTGCATCCGGCGTTTTGGCTCTGGCTTTGGAAGCCTACAAAGAAACCTGTCCGGATCAGGTCTGCGACGTCAGGTATATCAAGCAGCTTCTTGCCAGAACGTCAACAAAAATTGACCAGTCAGCAACAGCTCCAGAAGTGAAATGGGTTACAAACAACGCCGGCATTTCCTTCTCTCACTCCTACGGCTTCGGACAGATTAACGCTCAGGGATTGATCGACGCCATTCTCGACCCGGAATCGACGCTTGGGGACAATTACGATACTGTTACACAGCAGACTGTCGCCACGTTTGACTGGTCAGATCTGTCAGCCTCGTCAGACGAGTATCTGGTATTCTTTGGAACGTATTCGTCCGGAGGGAATTCCGGCGGTTCCGCCCACATGACGACGTTCGGCATTTCCGAACAAGAGGTAATCGCCGCCGCGGCTGAATACCAATCCGGGTCTGCGGCGTACGTAACCCCAAACGATTTCGAACTCATGGCGGCAAACGAACCATTTTATTCTGATACAATAACCCTTGACGATGATTCTTTCCTCAGCTCTGGCATTCTTAAACAGGACATGGAAGAAGTCGTTGTAACGCTTACCGCCACAGCAGACAATACCACAACCGGATTCGATCCCCGTTATATGCAAATCACGCTTGACCACAATGGCGTAACAAGTTATCTGGCGTTTGCAGACCCCAACAGCCCCCAGGAAAACATGAATACCCTGACGTGGTCGTTCTCTTCCAACGCGTTTTGGGGCGAAGACCCGACTGGCGAATGGACGTTAAGCGTCTACAATATGGGAACGAACGACACGTTTTCTATTAGCGACGTTTTCAGCACATTCTATATGGGCGAACTGAAATCGACTCCAGACCCGACAGCCGCCGTCCCGGAACCGGCAACATGGGCGCTAATGGCCCTCGGCGTTGTCGTGCTGTTCTTGCGTAGGCGAGTGAGGAGTGAGGAGTGAGCGCAAGCGTTCTTCAATGGTTTTGCGTGAGTCAGTCTGTACACGGATTTAACGGATTAGACGGATTTGCGCCGATTGGTTAATGAACGTTCGAAGGGTGAAATATCGTTTTGCGTAAGCTAAAAACGACCTCTGGATGGCGTCCGTCTCTGGGCGCCTTGCTGATACAAGAAAAACATCTTTACGCAGAATTCCCATTTCGACCTGCTGAATTTTATTTTTTACTATTTTCTCTTTAGATATTTCAATATTATTGAAATTCTTTTAAAAATCGTGTATAATATAATAGAGGTATTTTAAATATAATTTCCAACCCTGCATTTATCATGCCTGCAATCCATACATTTTACCGATTTTTCGGAATCGTTACGATCGTCGCTTTATTAAGCGTCAGTTTATTTGCTCAAGAGAAAGCCGTTCCTACAACGTACAGTTCTTTTCTCGACGCCGTCAACGCGCCCTACGCATGGAACATGGGGTACACCGGTCAGGGAGTCGTCGTAGGCATTATTGACGACAGCATCAACATGTCTCATCCGTTCTATGGCTCAAATATCGATGCGTCTTTGGCATACAACACCGGCGTATTTTTTAACAAACCTTTCTTTGACCAATTTATGCCAAATCGACCAACTCAGGTGGAAAACAACACGTCTGCCGTTTGGGACAGTGGAACAATCACGCTTAAAAACGATGGCGGAACAAAACAAGTAACCGGGGATTTACACGGAACAGCCGTAACTGGCTGCATAGCCGCTTATGATGCTTCAACCAACACCTACGGTCCCGCCTACAATGCAACGCTGGTTCCAATTCGCGTAGATTTCAAATGTCAGTCATTTCCCGTTAGGTATCATGGCGTTTCTATTGGCGACTATACGATCGGAGAAGCTACCAAACACGATAACAGCCAAATAGATATAAAAAACAACAGCTACGGAACTTCCATGGGATATATCAGCCAGGATGCGGATTATATAATTCAAAGCATTAACGACGCTCAAGCAAACAACACGCTGTTGCTTTATTCCGCCGGGAATGAACGAAATAAAACCAACTACTCCAACAACAAAGACTGTACAAAACGAATCACAAACGGGCATCCGTATACAATTACCGTAGCCGCCACCGGGAAAGACTATACTACAGATTATACCGGATTTGCGCCTTTTAGCAATTACGGAGCCTGTGTATTTATCACAGCGCCGGGGGTTGGAATCAGAACCTCTGACCGGGAAGACGTTGCAACCGGCAATATTTTTACTTACAGGACCGATTACGAATCGACAACGTCTTCTTCTACTCAAGGCATCGTTGCTGGAAATATGTACTCCAGTTTTAACGGCACGTCCTCGTCCTGCCCGATAGCGGTTGGAACGTTGGCTTTAGCGATGGGAGCGTTCAAAGAAACTTATCCCGACATCCCCATTGACCCCCGATATTTCAAGCAGCTTCTAGCCAGAACGTCAACAAAAATTGACACATCCGCAACCGCGCCGGAAGTCAAATGGACGACGAACGCCGCCGGGCTGTCGTTCTCTCATTCCTACGGCTTCGGACAGATTAACGCTCAGGGATTGATCGACGCCATTCTCGACCCGGAATCGGTTTTGGGCGATAACTACAATTCTGTTACTCAGCAGTCCGCCGCTACTTTTGACTGGTCGACGCTGGAGGTTTCGCCCGATGAAGCGCTCATCTACAGCGTTACCTATCCGAATAGCAGCGGTAACAGCGGTTCGAGCTACATGACGACATTCGGCATTTCCGAAGACGAAATTCAGGCTGCGGCGGCGGAATATCAGTCCGGGTCTGCAGCGTACGTTACGCCAAATTATTTTGAACTCATGGCGGCAAACGATCCGATTTATTCTGAATCATTAACCATTTCAAACGACACTTTTCTTAACTCGGGAATTGTCAAGCAGGACATGGAAGAAGTCGTTGTTACAATCGACGTCAAGGCGGACGATTCGACCAAAGGATTTGATCCCCGCTATATGCAGATTGTTCTGGATCACAACGGCGTACAGAGTTATCTGGCTTTCGCAGATACTAACAGTCCAAAATACAATACGGACTCGCTGACCTGGTCGTTCTGCTCCAACGCCTTCTGGGGCGAAGACCCCACCGGAGACTGGACGCTGAGCGTTTACGATTTAGGGTCAGACTTTCCTTTTTCCGTCAACGACGTTTTCAGCACGTTCTACATGGGCGCTCTGGATTATACCAACCCCGCCGTGCCTGAACCGTCAACGTGGGCGCTAATGGCGCTGGGGGTTGTCGTATTATTCCTGCGTAAGCGAGTTAGGAGTTAGGAGTGAGGAGTGAGGAGTTGCGCTTCGCGTTCCTCAATGGTTGTGTGCAAGTCAGTCCGTTCACGGATTTAACGGATTAAACGGATTCGCGCGGATTATTAATGAAAGGCGGTAACGGAGCGAGTGTTAGCGAGCGAAGTTACGCTTTGAGCTGCTCACGCACACGGATGAACCCGGTTCGCGGGCGTATCGCCCGCCGAAGCCTCTCATTGCCCTGCACACGCACTGCGCCGCAGTCGAAAACCATTCCGGGTCACGGACGAAGTCCGGCGGCGAGGCGCCGCTCCCAATCCGCGCTGCCGCGCGCCTGCCAATAACCGCTCCCGTTGGTCGCTTGCTTTTTCCGTAGTATAGTTTTTTAAGCCGCAAAGATCGCA
>CACXSS010000143.1 GCA_902770245.1 uncultured Planctomycetota bacterium
TTGTCTACGCCACGATTCCCGCCCGATAAATATTAAAAATCGCAAGCGGACATCGTGTCATAGCCTGAGAATCAGGCGTCTTTGACACATGTTCGCTTGATTCTGCGTTGTCTGCGAGGAGTCCGCGTCTTCTGCGTTCAAAAATAAAAATCACCTATTTTCGCAACCCAAGATTGAGCGCATCCACTCGCAACTTAATACGCCCCTCCCCTATTGACTATTCTCATTTTATTGGCAAAATATAATATTATGATATACAAGCAAAGAGCTTGTTAAATTTAACCGTATTATTTTACTTAAAAAGAAAGTTCGCGAAGATGGCTAAACAATGCGATTTCGGTTTGATGGGTCTGGCGGTTATGGGTCAGAACCTGGTTTTGAACATTGCGGATCACGGTTTTTCGGTTGCGGTTTTCAACCGAACAACCAGCAAGATTGACGATTTCCTGGCGTCCGACGCCGTGAAGGAAGTTTCCGGGGAAATCGTTGGCTGTTACAGCCTCGAGGAGCTGGTCGCCAGCGTCGCCCGACCTCGTAAAATCATGCTCATGATTAAATCTCCAGACGCCATTCCCGCCATGGAAACAAAGCTTTATCCGGAACTTTCCCCGGCAGAAGCGGTCATGGAAAAGCTGATTAAGCTCATGGAGCCGGGCGACATCATTATCGACGGCGGCAACACGCATTACACCGACACTGAACGCCGCACCAAAGCGATTGAGCCGACCGGCATTCTGTACATCGGCACAGGCGTTTCCGGCGGAGAAGAAGGCGCTCGCCGCGGTCCGTCCATGATGCCCGGCGGGTCGGAAGCCGCGTGGCCCGAAGTCAAAAAGATTTTCCAGGCGATTTCCGCCAAAGTCGGTCCGAATCACGACATCCCCTGCTGCGAATGGGTTGGCGCGCGCGGAGCGGGACATTACGTCAAGATGGTTCACAACGGAATCGAATACGGCGACATGCAGCTCATCTGCGAGGCGTACTGGCTGCTCAAAAACGCGATTGGGCTGTCCAACGAAGAGATTCACGACGTCTTCGCCAAATGGATGGACGGCGAACTCAACTCGTACCTGATTGAAATCACCCGCGACATCTTCACCGTTAAAGACAAGCTCACCGACAACTACCTGGTCGACATGATTCTCGACACTGCGGGAGCGAAAGGCACCGGAAAATGGATGTCTCAGCTGGCTCTCGACCTGGGCGTTCCCAGCACGCTTGTAACAGAAGCGGTTTACGCTCGAAGCCTGTCCGCCATGAAAGACGCCCGCGTTCGCGCCAGCAAAGTCCTGTCCGGTCCGAAAGGCGCGTATTCCGGCGACAAGCAGGAGTTCATCGAATTCGTTCGCAAGGCTCTATACGTTTCCAAGATTTGCTCGTACGCTCAAGGATTCGTCCAGATGCAGGCGGCGGCAAAAGCCAACGACTGGACGCTCAACTACGGCCCCATCGCTATGCTCTGGCGCGGCGGATGCATTATTCGCGCAACGTTCCTGGAACGCATTAAAGAAGCGTTCGACAAGAACCCGGCTCTGGAAAACCTGCTTCTCGACCCGTACTTCAAGAGCATTGCAGAAGAATCGCAAACCGCATGGCGCAAGGTCGTCGCGACCGCTGTCGAGCTGGGAATCCCCTGCCCTGCCATTTCCGGCGCGTTAGCCTACTACGACGGATACCGCAGCGAACGTCTTCCCGCCAACCTGCTCCAGGCGCAGCGAGACTACTTCGGCGCTCACACCTATCGACGCACCGACGGCGACGGCGTTACCGCCTTCCATACCGACTGGATTCGAGAAAAGAAAGACTAGTCAGATAAAACAATAGTCCAATAAAAAAGGTCTGTGATAAGCTAATTTGCCAATCACAGACCTTTTGTTGTTAAGGAGACAAAAAACGAATAAATTGACTTTGTTCCCGATTAAAAGAACTTAGAGCAATCCGTCCCATTCAGCTTGAATTCTCTTCTCAAGACGGCACTTGATCTGACGAACGTTTTCGCCAGACATCTCAAGGGCTTCCGCCGCCGCTTTGGAAGTCATTCCTTTGACGGTAACCAGTTCAAACGCCTCGAGGTGCTTTGGAGCAACCGAGTTCTTAAAGAACGCAATAAACTGACGGCAAAGAATCGCCTTTTCCTTTTTATTTTGTTCTCTTGTAATGTTCTGAACGTCAACCGGAGCGGCGTCAGCCTTTTTCGACTGCTTCTTCTGGTTGTAGTCCTGAGCGCATGAATAGGTTAACGTGCGAAGCCAGGTTCGGAATTTACCCGGTTCTCCCTTACGGAAACGACGAAACTGCGCTGACATTTCTGTCAACACGTTCTGGCAGACGGCGTCAGCGTCTTTGGCTGGAACTTTGAATTCCTTCAGCCAGAACTGTACCAGTTTCTTATACAGTTTTGTCAAACGATCCCAAGCAGCAGGATCATTTTTACGGCACAACTCATACAGGGTTGTGGAGGTCGTGGTATCAGTAGTTTTTCTTCTCATAATGTTACAAGTATAACATGAATTTTTGAGAAAAAAAGCCCCCCAGTCGGAAAAATTCCCCAAAAATTAAAAAAATTTTAAAATTTTTGGTTTTTCCGCCCGGTTTTTGTGTCACGAACAAAGACGCAGATTCTTTATTCAGTCATAACAACGAGATAACCTATCAACTTATGACGTTATAACTCAAGTTCTGTTTAAATGCGGCAAGAAAACAGTTATCGTTCCGGAAATGTAATTGTTGCGATACACGTTGCGACATTGTTGCGATAAACGTTGAGACGAAATCCAAAGCGACAACTCGCAACATCGAACAAAATTTACCGCAAGTCCTTATAAAATCGGAGATAATGCGAAATAAAAAAAGCCCCCGCGAAATATCGCAAGGGCTTAAAGTACCTCCTGCAGGGCTCGAACCTGTGACCCGTTGATTAAGAGTCAACTGCTCTACCAACTGAGCTAAGGAGGCATCTGAAAGCATTGACAAAACGGAAGATTTGCCAGCGCTTTCAAAATTATGCGGTTATTATATCCAATCCCAAAAATAACGCAAGGGGGGGAGTGGAGGGATTTTTGTACAAATCTTGACGAAGTCGAGCTAGTCAGGAGTGAGGAAGGAGGAGTTGGGGGAATGCGGAATTCGGAATGCGGAATTCGGAATTACGCAAAGGCGCCTCGCCTCGAACGTTAACTATCCCTCCCCAATCGCTCAGCTTTCAATCGCGGAGCCGTTTCCGGGTCGCGAAACGAAAATAAACGGCTTGATTCCGGTCTTGGCTTCGTATTCTTTGGCGAAGTACGCCATCAGGTCTTCGACAGCGTCGGTTTTAACCAGCGCGACAGCGCAGCCGCCGAATCCGCCGCCGGTCATTCTCGCGCCGTAAACGCCGCCATCGACGCCTTTTGCCGCAGCAAGGTCAACCAGCGTGTCAAGTTCGGAACACGTAATCTGGAAATCGTCGCGCATGGACGCGTGGGACTGATACATCAGCTCGCCCATCTTGACCCAGTCATTGGCTTTGCAGGCGGCAGCCGCCTCGACGGTGCGGTCGTCTTCCGTAATAACGTGCCTGGCGCGAATGTACTGCGTTTGAGTAAGCTTGTCTTTAGCCGCGTTGAGCATGTCCATCGTCGCGTCGCGAAGGGCTTTGACGCCCAGTATCTGCGCCGACTGTTCGCAAGCCGCGCGGCGTTCCGGGTATTCAGACCCCGTCAAAGCGTGCTTGACGTTGGAGTTGATAATCAGAATCGAAACCGCCGGGTCGGTCAGCGGAACCATTTCAGGCTCGCAGGAACGGCAGTCGAGTAGCATCGCGTGATCTTTCTGACCCAGGTTGGAAATGAACTGATCCATAATCCCGCAGGGCATGTGAGCGAATTCGTGTTCCGCCTTTTGGCACAGCAGGCATTTCTTAACCGGATCCATCGTCTTGCCGGAAATCGCTTCGCAAAGCGTGGCAACGGAAACTTCCAAAGCCGCCGAGGACGACAGCCCGCCGCCGAGCGGGACGTCAGAGAACATAACCGCGACAAACGGCTGAGCGGGGAACCCGGCTTCGGCGCAAAGGGTAAGCGTTCCTTGAATGTACGCCGTCCACGGGACGTCAGCCGTCGGCGCAACGCCCGGCGCAACGGAAACGACGCCTGTCTGCTCGCCGGCGCTAGTCCAGATTTTCGCCTCGTTTTCGCCCAAACCGTCGGAAGGTTCAGCTGGCGCGGCGACGATTACCGTTCGGCGTTCAAGCGCCATCGGGAAAACGAAACCGTCGTTGTAGTCGGTATGCTCTCCAATAATATTCACGCGGCCAGGCGCGGAAACAATCCATTTCGGTTCACGACCGTAGAGTTTGACAAACTGGCTAATAGCTTGGGATTTCATAATAGTTTGGGGTTAGGGGGTGAAAAGTTAGGCGCCGCCAGACAACCAATGAGCAGCGCTTTGCGTAATTACTAATTACTCATTACTAATTACTAATTGCATTGAACTTGCACGTCTGATTGCACAGCGAGCAGCCGGAGCAGAGGTTCGGGTTGACGGACGGAACGGTTCCCTTGCCGGTGGACTCGATTGCCGGGCAGCCGAGTTTGAGGCACGAGCCGCATTTCTTGCATTTGTCCGGGTCGATAACGCGAACGGTTCCCTGCGGTTTGCGCGTCTTGAGCAGGCAGGGGCTTCGGGAAATAATCAGCCACGGCTCCGGCGACTGCGTCGCCTTTTTGAGCGTTTCGACAACCGTCTTTTGGTCAAACGGGTCTAACGTTACAACGTTTTTCATTCCCAAGGCTCTGCCGATGGACTCGATGTCGGCGGCGACGGTCTGTTCGCCCATGAGCGTTACGCCGGTGCCGGGGTTGTCCTGATGACCCGTCATGGCGGTGATGCGGTTGTCGAGTACGATAATCGTAACGTTGGAATTGTTGTAGATGATGTTGCTCAGGCTTGTCATGCCGGAATGGAAGAAAGTCGAGTCTCCGACGATTCCGACGACGGGCTTTTTCTCGCCCGCTTTTGCGATCCCGTGAGCGACTGAAATACCGCCGCCCATGCACAAAACCGTATCCATCGCGTTAAGCGGCGGAAGCATTCCCAGCGTGTAACAGCCGATGTCGCCGGTAATGACGACGTCCATTTTTGACAGCGGGAAGAAAATCCCCCGGTGCGGACATCCGGCGCAAAGAACTGGCGGACGAGCCGGCAGGGATTTGACGTCAACGTCGCGGGACGGCAGTTCCTGAATCGTTCCGTCCAGCTTTTGACGCACTTTCCAAAGGTTTTCGGTAAACAGTTCGCCGCAAACCGGGACAACGTCTTTGCCGTAAATCTTTTTGCACGTCAAACCGTCCAGACCGCGCAAATGCTCTTCGACGAAACTGTCAAGCTCTTCTACAACGAGAACTTCTTCAACGCCGTTGGCGAATTCCCTCAACAGGTCGTCCGGGAACGGGAACGAGAATCCCAGCTTCAAAACGGACGTTTCGCGCCAGACTTCTTTAACGTACTCGTACGCGATGCCGCAGGCGATAATGCCGAGCTTGCGGTCGCCGTTTTCCGCCCATTCGATACGGTTAAACGGGGAGGCGGACGCCTCTTTCATCAAGTCGACAAGACGCTTTTCGACGTCAATGTGCAGCTGACGCGCTCGAACCGGCAGAAGGCTGTACTTCATCGGGATTTTATCGAAATGCGGAGCGCCCGTCTCAACGCGTTCGCCTTCTTCAACCAAGCCGCGAGAGTGCGCGACGCGGGTTGTCGTGCGGAGCATGACCGGGGTTCGGTACTTTTCCGACAGTTCCATGCCGTAAAGAACGCAGTCTTTACATTCCTGAGAGTTGGTCGGCTCCAAAACCGGAATCTTGGCGAATCGGGCGTAGTGCCGGGAATCCTGCTCGTTTTGAGAAGAGTGCATGCCGGGGTCGTCCGCGACGACGCAGATAAATCCGCCTTCCGCTCCCATGTACGTGAACGACATAAACGGGTCAGCGGCAACGTTCAATCCAACCAGCTTTTGCGTGCAGATCGTTCTGACGTGAGTCAACGACGCGCCGACTGCGCCTTCAAAAGCAACCTTTTCGTTGGGCGCCCATTCGCAGTAGATGTCGTCCTTATATTTAACGATGTTCTCGAGGATTTCCGTCGATGGCGTGCCCGGGTATCCGGACGCAACTTTAACGCCCGCTTCGTATGCGCCGCGAGCGATGGCTTCGTTACCGCTGTAAAGTTTTTTCATGGTATATTTTGGGAATGGCAATTGTGGGGCAGAGAACGTAAAACAGTAAATAGTATTGACTAACAAAACTGCGACTCTGTCCGTCTATACTGACTTAAATATTATTATACCCCCTTTTTGGCTAACGTCAAGACGCCCGGGGGGATTTTTCGGAGTGCGAGAGCGCAGCTCTCGCTTTCGTAAAACGCCGAGAACGACGATAAAAGTTTCTACGTCGAAAAAGCTCGAACGCTTTAAAAGAAAAAAGCGAGCTGTCGCTCGCTAAAAGAAAGCGAGAGTTTCGCTAACGCTTCACTCTCGCACTCCGAAAAAAGTTATATATTACTTTTTCTTTCGCCAGTAGAGCAAGCCGGCGGCGCCGAGAATCAGCAGAGCCCACGTTGACGGTTCAGGAACTTCGTTCGGAGAAGGCTGCGGCGCGATCAAGGCGATAATGCCGTCTGTATACAGCTGAGCCAGATCCCAGGAATAGCCTTCGTCGAGTTCCGGCAAAGCAATATTAGCAAAGACGCCCGAAATGTCAACGCTGTCCGGCAGAGCAATCAGCTCAAACAGGGTCGTCGATCCCTTCGGCGTATGCAATGCGCTCGGATCCAATGAGGAAACGTCCAAAGCGGCTAAACCGGACCCGATGTCGAACGAATCGCCTTGCAAGACGAGCTGGTCGTAGCTGTTGGGATTCTGAATCTCAAACTTCATCGTCGGCATGTTGGATGTATCGATTACAGAGCTGTAAGCGAAAACTTCAACTTCCGTCAGATTGAGCGGGGCGGTTGTAGCGGCGCCGCGAACGACGCGAACTTTCTGACCGGTAACGTCATACGGAACGTCAACGATAAATCCCTTGTGTCCGCCGCCCTTATAGGTTTGAGACTGCCAAACGACGTTATCGTCTGCGTCTAAAACGTCAACGTAAAAACCAACGCCGTCTGTAAGTCGTGAGTTAATGCCCTCAAAGTCGCGGTTGTAAATGACAACCTTGCCGAAGTTGACGTCTTCTCCATACGATACGCCCCAATAATGAGCAACGTTGCCTGTACCGGTATGAGAGAAGTTGCTGTCGTTGTAGTTGCCGTCATTGGCAAGCGAAGGAAGAAAGGTCGTATTGTAGTTGGAATCCTGGAACGCAGTTCCTGTTCTGCCAATGTTGGTTGCGTCTATCGGAGTTGTCGCCAGGTACGAGCCGGTAATCGTCGTCGTTCCAATGGCGTCCGTTCCGCCAATCGTCAAAACGCCGCCGGACTGCGCGAACGTGTCCTTATAGCTGAGCGTTGTGTCGATTGTCCCGGCGTTTAACGTTCCGCCTGAGACGTGAGCGGGAATCGCCAGCGTTTCGATGTTGGCAACGCCGCCGGACATGTAAAACTGGGTATTCATATTGTTATACCCATCTTTTCGGGTAATGGACGGCGTATTGAGAGTTCCGCCTTCAAGATTGTAAACGCCTGACCCCTGGTTGGCGTACAAGCCATACACAATACCCGCTTTCGCGTTAAACGTTCCGCCAGTCTGATTGACATACGAATATGAATTCAGAGCGTAACCCGGCGCGCCGGTAAACAGCTGATTAGCATTGAATTCGCCGGTTCCCGACAGGTTGATCGTCGACATTCCGCGCGTACCGGCAAAAAACTGATTGTTCACGTTAAATTGACCGCCGGAAATATTGAAAATCGCTTTGCCGCCTGCCTGGTCGCCAGTATAAGTTGGATTGTTGGTGGAGATATTAATGGTTCCGCCAGTTTGATTGATAATGCCCGTTGCGGAATCGGCAACCAGAAAACTGTAGCCATCGACCGTGAAAGTGGCGTTGTCCGAGACGTTAAGCGTACTCGTTCCAGCATTATAACCAATGCGGGTTCTGTTCGTTCCCGTGTTGGTAACCTTTACCTGAGCATTATCTTTAAGGGTCATGGTTCCAGATCCGTTGGAGCCGGAATCCGTGCCAATTTCAAGGTGGTCTTTAACAGTTAACTTTGAATTGCCAGACAGCGTCATGGTTCCCAAATTCGCACCGCGCTGACCAACAAACAGGTGTGTGACGCTCATTTCAGCGTCGTCTTCAAGATTGATAAACGCTGCGTTTTTGCCCATGTTGGCAATGCGAACCGTGCTGTTGAACGTCAGTTTGGAGTCGTTGGAAACGGTAACCTCCGCAACGCCGTTGTTGCCGATTTCGGATTCTGTATTGACGGTTACTTCGCCGTTAGTAATATTGACGTAACCTTTAGAGGTATCGAAATCGCCAACTCGCAGTTTGTTGATGGAAAGCGTTCCGCCGTCGACATTGAGAGTACCGGTTGCATAGGCGCCGTGCCCGACAATCAGGTTGCCAGTATCGGTAAAGGTTGCGCCGGAATTAACGGTCATAGAAGCCTCGTCGTTTTCGCCCAGCGACATACCTTCTGGCTTTGCGCGAAATGAACGTATCCTAACGACATGGACGTATTGAGCGTCATGCCAGCCGCCTCGTCTCCGTAAAGACCAACGGCTACTTCTTTATTTGTCGGATCTGACGACCAGTTGTTGACATTGGCAAAATTCTTGTCTTCAGGATTGGCTAACCAGTGAACCCGTTCTTCAGCGAAAAGTTTGTTAGGAGCGACGCTGCGAATGATGATATCCTTTTTGTCAAACGTTGCCGCGTCGTCGCCGGTAATAATAATTTCTTTGAATCCGCCAGTAGCGGAATTAGCGGATATCATATTTGTAATATCGGCAGCGGTTACTGTACTGGCGTCAATAAAGTTGAACTTGACCGTTCCGCCCTGAACCAACGCGCCGGAAACCGACAGCTTGTCCATGTTTGCCCCGTCAACGTCCATCGTCAAAACGGAGTTGTCAGACAACGTCAGGTTATACGACTGGTAATTTTTACCGTCGATCATCGCGCCGTTATTACTAGCAGCGGAAAAGCCGCCGTTGTCGGTCGGCGTGTATATCTGAACTTCGGAGATATTTAACGGTTGAGCAATGCCGTTGGTAATGCGAACCCAATTAGCGTTAAACGTATCTGGAATGTCAATTGACCCTTGACCGCCGGGGAAAATTCCAGAATAGTGATATGAATAAACCGGAGCTGCGTCAGCGTTAGCAGACGGGTCTTCTGTATAGAAATTCAGAGTAAAGTTACCCAAACGTTGGTCGCAGCCGTTGCCCTCCGTTCGGTTCCAGATGGTAACCTTGTCAACTGGCACAGCAGTGTCCGAAAATTGAACCTGCCACCAATCGCCGACCGCGCCGCCGTTGGTGTGAATCATACTGCCGCCGCCCCACGTTGTGTTGGTGTTGCCGTCAACGGCGCGATTAGCGCCTGCGCCTCCAGCAATATTTATCTGTGAAGCGTAATCTCCGCGACCGTATGCCATATTTTCCTGCTGAATGAATCGCATCGTTCCGACTTCGCCGATTCCGCCGGGGCTGATTTCCATACTGGCGTTGTTCAGAGAGCGGTTCATGACGTCTGAAA
The DNA here is from genome assembly GCA_902770245.1 of uncultured Planctomycetota bacterium. Taxonomy (GTDB): domain Bacteria; phylum Planctomycetota; class Planctomycetia; order Pirellulales; family Thermoguttaceae; genus RUG11551. The sequence continues at coordinate 9,684 of CACXSS010000143.1, forward strand.
CCAAAGCGGTTTGAGACGTTGCCAGTTGGAGAATTTCCCCGGAAGGCAAGGCTCGGTTGTCAACGACGAAATCGTCCATCTGAACGGACAGGTCGTTTGCGATTGTCATGGCAACGATGCCCTCAATACTGCGTTTTTTGTTACCTCCGCTAACCAGTTCTACCCCGTTTCTGTAAACGCGCATCGTACCAGCGTTGGCGTCTTTAACGTATGCCCAATGAACCCATTCGTCTGTAGGATACGTGGCTGTGGTAGTGTTAGTATCAATCCGATCGTATCCTGTTATACCAGAGTCGAAATATAAATGATTTCCATTGCCATACGCATAATGCGTAAACATATTGCGGTAATTTTGGCTGTTCGCAGCAAGATTAGCGTCGATGGCAGCGCTGCTGGATAGCCAAAACGCCTGTTTATATTGTCCGGTTGAGAAGGTGTCGCTATTGGATTTTGCCCAAAAACTGACCGTGCAGGTTTTGTCTATTGATGACAAGAAGTTGACAAGCTGATCGCCGGTAAAGACCCACCGGTCGTCAAGACCGTAGTTCATCCCTTGATTGAACTTGCCGGTAATGGAAGTTGGAGTACCGTTAACAGTCGGCGTGAGCTGAGAATTGACGTAATTCCCGTCATCGAAATTGAAATAGGAAACAACGTCCGCGCGGGCGGCGCTGACTGACAACGCGGCAACGGACAACAAAACTGCGATTCGACGTAAATGTAACATGGATACGCGCTTTCTAATAAACGTATTGTTGGGTTTTATCATAAAACGAATTCTCTCTTTTCGCATATCCGAAAATGGAAAACCACTTTATGATATATCTTCTTATACTACTACTTAATCTATATTTTAACATAAAATTTGAAAAGATGTACGCATTTTAGAGAAAATTTTTAAAAATTTTTCGAAAAGCGGCGAGGCGCCGCTCCCAATCCGCGCTTCCGCGCGCGAGATATTATAATCGCTCCCGTTGGTCGCTTGGAACATTCCAGAAACTAAAGAACAAAGAAAGCTAGCTCAAACCGCCGGATCGCAGGCGTATCGTCCGCTTAAAGAAGAAAAAAACGCGAGCTGTCGCTCGCTAAAAAAAGCGAGAGTTCCGCATACGCTTCACTCTCGCACTACGTTCGCTCGCTCACACCCACGGGTTTACACCCGTGGCTCGCCTTTTACTTTCTTTTTCGCCAGTAGATCAGTCCGGCGGCGCCGAGAATCAGCAACGCCCAAGTGGACGGTTCCGGAACGGCATTGCGGTCAATATTCATTCTGACGATACTGCCATCTCCTGCGAGATACAGACTAAAGTAATCAGGAAGCGTTTGCCCATTCAGAATTTGATCAATAATACTTTCATTGAATGTGTCGTCCGTTGCAGTAAGAATATCGTACGATGATCCCCACGGAATATCTTGTGTCAACAAGAAGGAAATCGTACCGTTATCCAAGTCAAATGAATTGGCAGTCATGGTGTCGATGCCAGAACCGTCCATTTCAATCAACAGCGTTCCACCGTTAAGCGTGAAGTCTCCGTCAATATCAACGTGACCAACAGAATTGCCGGGCGAGAAAACCGCGTCTTCATTAATTACGAGATCGCCAGTGAACTGACCTTTAAAGTCCAATTCGCCCGCTTCAACCGTGAAAAGATCCGATTGGAACTGATCGCCTGACGCTAAAATTTTCAGTTTGCCATCGCCCGTCTTGATAACGTTTGCACCAGAAACGGTTGCGCCGTTTATGAACGTCAGCTGTTGTTCACCCTCTGGAACGTAGTATTCCAACGTCGCGCCGCTGGCGATTTCAATGGGGTTGTTCGCCTTGAGCGCGTCGCCAGTCAGAGCAAGCGTACCTTCTGTAACCTTCATACCGGCAGTATAGTCATTGTCGCCGGAAAGCGTGAGCTTACCAGCGCCGATTTTTTCCAAAACGCCAGAACCGGAAACGCCGCCGGACAGAATCAGGTTCTTTTCCGCGCCGATTTCGAATGTTCCATCTACGTCCAGAATTACCGGCTTGTCATACGTTTCTGTATTCGACGCGCCATTTTTGATAAACCAGGCGCCCCTCTTATCCGTACCGTCAATAGTCCAATTCTCGGCGGACATATCATTCGTGTTGACGTTATAATACCATATCGATTCAGGGAAGGCGTGCGTCCAAACCTGATCTGCCGTCATAGCGGAAGAATACAACGCGATATCGTCAATCATGCCGGAACATTCCGCGATGTAGTAATCAACAGCATGGCATGGTTTATGCAAACCACCGACACCACTGCTCTTCAGAAACCTGAGGACGGTTATTCTGACGTGGTGAAGTGGGACGACGGCTACAAGGAGGTCAGCTATAGGAAGATTGGCAATATCAACGGTGAACAATTGAAGGCTGAAGGTTACACAGAATACCCACTAACTGACGGCACCTTCATCTATCTCCGTAAGGACGGCGAAACGGTCAGCTATATCGATTCCAAGACCTCGATGCTTTGCACGGTGAAAACTGTTGTCGATGAATCATTCATCAACGAGAGTATGGCTCTACGACATCGTTCTACAGGCAGACCAACGAGATATCCTTTGCTTGACGATGCTTGTCTAAAGGACATGGTTAATGCGAAATTACGCGTGTTTAAGCTTGAAGAGCAACTGAAAGACTCTAAAGACACCTATAGCGTATTTAAAACGGCATGTGCTACCACAGAAGAGGTTTTCACTGGTTTGAAGGGTGCTTTAGAATGTATCTACGATGCCGCAATGGAGATGTTGCAACCCAAAGTCGATGAAGATACAAAAAAATGCAGATTGCAAGGCGAGGAAGATCTGAAGAAAGCTGAGGATGACGTGGTCAAATGGAAACAAAAGATAGCCGACAAAAAGGCAACCATTGCCCAAAAGGAAAAGTATATCAAGGAGTTAGAGCGTAACGAAAAGATGCTGGCCGATTGTGTCAATAACGGCAAGAATCCGTATTTCATGACCGAATTGACGAATGATTTGAAAAGCGTACGCAACGAACTGAATGCAGCTAAGAATGAGAAGAAACTTGCCGAGCAGTTCATCAAGAACTTCTTGAAGCCCACCCTGAAAGAGTCAGAAACAGCCGTCAAGAAC
>CACXSS010000144.1 GCA_902770245.1 uncultured Planctomycetota bacterium
GAGCTGTCGGTCGGGAAGCCGGAAGTCATTTACCGTCAGATAGACGGCATCGTTCATGAACCGTTTGAAACCCTGCTGGTAGAAGTTCCCTGTAATCTGACCGGTCCTGTCATGGAAATGGTCGGGCAGCGCTTCGGCGAGTTTGTCGAAATGACGCCCCGCGGCGACTTTACGCTCATTCGATTCTCGATTCCCTCGCGCGGGCTTATTGGTTTGAGAACCCGCATGCTCACCGCCACCAAGGGCACGGCAATTATCAACCATCAGTTCGACTGTTACAAACCCAAAGTCGGCGAGATTCCCACGCGCCAAACAGGCGTTCTGGTTTCCAACTCGCCCGGCAAGGCAGTCGCCTTTGCCTTGGACGGACTACAGGCGCGATCAGACCTGTTCGTTTCTCCCAACGACGTCGTTTACGAAGGCATGATTATCGGCGAGAACGCCCGATCCAACGACTTGGTTGTCAATCCGACCAAAGAGAAAAAGCTGACCAACCTTCGGGCGTCGGGCAACGACAAAAACATCATTCTCAAACCCGCGCGAAAAATGACGCTGGAAGAGTCGCTCGAGTTCATTGAAGAAGACGAGCTGGTTGAAGTTACGCCGAAGTCCATTCGTCTGAGAAAGATTCTCCTTACGGAAAACGACCGCCGCCGCGCTGCAAGAAACGCCCGCAACGCGGAAGAAGACCGCTTGGCGGCAATGGAAGAGGAGGAATAGATTAATTAGTAATTAGTGATTAGTAATTAGTAATTATATGAGGGGAAAACCTTTTTTGAAAAAAAGGTTCTTCCCCTCAAACTCCCCTTTCCAAAAAACTTTAGTAAGGGGAGAAAATCTGTAAAAGACTACGAATAACCAATCGGTGAAAATCCGTTTAATCCGTAAAATCCGTGTACGGATTGACCCGCAAAGAACCAATGAGGAGCGCTTGCGTCAACTCCTCACTCCTCACTCCTAACTCCTAACTCGCTTTCTCAAATATAGTACGATAACGCCAAGAACTAAAAGCGCCCACGTGGACGGTTCCGGAACGGCGTTGGCGTCAATCGACGCGAAAACATGGTTGCCATCAACGGACAGATTCCAGAAATACCCGCTTTCCGGGGAAAGAATTCCGTTCCAGAAGTCAGCGGTCGCATAGTCGCCTGACAAACCGTCTGCTACGTCAATGAGCGTATACGTTGCGCCGGGGACGGGGCTGGTCATCGCCAGTTCCAGAACAGCTTCGTCTGAAATGTTGATCGTTCCGCCGGACAGAATAATCAGCTGATCAATTCCATTATCATCCTGTTCAAACAAGAGCGTCGAGCCGGATTCTGCAGTAAAGTCGCCGAGCATGGTCAGCGTTCCAACCGAGTTGCCCGGCGAGAACAGCGTTCCGTCTTTAATCGTCAAATCGCCTTCATAATATCCTTTGAACAGAAGCGAGCCTTCATTCACCGTCATGGAGCTGGCGGAAATGGGCTTGTCGTCCGTTCCGTTCAGAGCGAGCGTTCCAGAGCCGGTTTTAAGAATCGTTCCAGATCCGGCGATTGTATTGTCAAAGCGGCTTGCGTCTGCTGAATCCGTTTTGAATTCCAAAACGCTGCTGTTATCGAGCGTAAAAGTTCCCGTTGCGGAATTGACGTTGTCCAGTTCAGCCGTCAGTTTGCCGCCGTTGGAAATGGAGACGTTTTGAAGCTGATAAACGTTGGTATTGTCGCCTTCACGACCGGCGATTGTAACCTGCGCCTGATTGATAACCGTCTGAGCGCCTTCGGCTGCCAGGACAATGCCGCCATCGAAAGAATAAGAGCCGGCGTCCTGGAACGTCAGGACAGAAGACGCATTGATAAGATAGATGTCGTTACCAGCTCCAGCAGCGTTTCCGGTAAACGTTCCAACTGTTCCATCGCCGGAGAACGTAACGCTTTCCGCATAAATCGCCCCGCCTTGAGTTCCAGTAGAGTTATTTTCAAATGTAAATGAGCCGGTTGACATCGACGCAGCGGTAACGCTTAACGCGCCGCCATATCTTGTCGATTTATTCCCGCTAAAGAGCGTGGCAGAGTCTTCGTCAGCGCCTGTAAAAACCACAGTCGCGTTGTCCACGCCGCGAATCGCTCCGCCGTCGCCGTTAGCGCTTGTAACGGAGTTGTCCGTAAATTTGACGTCATCGCCCTTAATGGTCAGCGTTCCGCCTTTTAAATGGATAGCGCCGCCGAAAAGATCGACTTTGTTTTTATTGAACGTAATCGTATCTGCTTGCATTGTTCCGCCGTTGCTGGAAACAGAAATCGCGCCGCCATAGTATCTGGACGTGTTGGAGTCAAAGTTAATCGTTTTGGCGTTGGCTGTAATGGACGAGCAGCTAATCGCGCCGCCGTAGGAATATCGGGAATCGCTCGCGGTTTCGTAGTTGCCGGTGAAGTTAAACGTACCAGTATTGAGCGTCACCGCGCCTGTATTAATCGCGGCGCCGTAAAACTTCGTGTAGTTGTCGCTGAACGTAAAGACTGAGTCGGCGTCAGCCCCATTGAGAGTTACATTCCCGCCATGAATCGTTCCACCGTCGTTGTTGGAAACATGGTTTCCGGAAAACAAAACGTCTTTGCCTGTAATCGTAAGCGTCGAGGAACCGTTATTGTTAAAAATCGCTCCGCCAAAGTTGGTCGCGCTGTTGTCAGTGAATTTAATCGTATTGCCTGTAATGGTCAAATTGTTGTTGGTAAAAATCGCGCCGCCGCGGTTAGATGCCGTGTTTTTGTTAAAAATAATCGTGTCGGCTTTAATCGTTCCGGCGCCGCTAACGGAAAGCCCACCGCCGTAATACTTGGAACTGTTGGAATCGAAGTTGATTGTCTTGGCGTCTGCTTCGAAAGTCTCAGCGTGAATTGCGCCGCCGTAGGAGTATTTGTCAGAAGAGGTTACGTTGTAGTTGTTCGTAACATTGAACGTACCGGTATTGAACGTCAACTTTGCATCGCAGCGAATAGCGCCGCCCTTGTATGGGGCGTAGTTTCCGTTGATCGTTGTAACAGCGTTTTCGCTTGAGCCTTTGATCGTAAAAGCGCCGGTAGCGTAAATCGCGCCGGCGTCGTTGTTGGACGTGTTGTTGCCGTCAAAAAGAATTGTATCGGCGGTAAGCGTCCCGCTGGCAGCTTTAATTGCTCCGCCGTACGTTTTAGCATAATTGTTCTTAAACGTGAGCGTATCAGCCGTAATGGTAAAGGTTCCAGCATTGACGTGAATCGCCCCGCCGGTGCTGGCGTTGGATCGGTTGCTGTCAAAAACGAGTCCGTTGGTTGCTGTAATTTTCAAATTCCCGGAACCGTCAATACCAAAGACTCCGCCGTGATAACCGGCGTTTTTGAATCCTGTAAAGGAGACGTTGTCGGTTTTGATGTCAAGCGTGCATGCCGGCGAGGTGTGCATGTACAGACCGATTGCGTTTCCGACGGGATCTGGATAACCTTGAAAATCCAAGTCCTTCAACGTGATGTCGTATGTTTTATTGCCGTCGTTGAAGTTGTACAATCGGGTGGCGCCCGCGTTAATCGTCTGCTTTGTACCGGGCGTTGTCGACTGAATCGTAAACTTGGTAATCGGATCGCCGTAACTTGTAGCCTGGGTTGCCGTACCGGAAATCTTAATAACGTCGCCTGCTGCTGGTCCGCCGTTATCGCCAGACTGCTGAACCGCTCCGACGTCCGAACCAGACGCTGTCTCTTCTCCTGCGGCGTTGTAGCGTATTACATTCTGTGCCATAGCGCTGGCTGTCAGAGCGAAAAGCCCGATTGTCAGCATGGACGCTAACACGCGAAAACCAAAAACGGAATTGTATCGATTTGTACTCATAACATTTGCTCCTGTTGGGGCGCTGAGGTAAGGTTAATATACTGCAAATTAAGATTATACTTGTATATATTATAATAGATTTTTTGAATCTTGCAAGAAAAAAAACGAAGATTTTTAAATAAATTTGGGAGAAAAGGAATTATTTAGCAAATAGCAACAGAGTTAATTGCTTATTAAAACTGGGAAATTGCTGGGAACTTCTGGGAGACCGCTGGGAGGAGCTGGGAAAAGAATATCGTTTCCCATTCTCGTAGTTCTTTTTCAGAAGGCTCTTAGGGTTAAACGGCGACTGACCGTTGGCGCGGTCTTTGATGTCGGCGTCGAGGTACAGCTCGTTGTGCGGCTTGAATCCCGGCAGGGTAATGACGATAACGAACACGTTCATGCCGCGATGCCCCGTATTTGGCGGAATGTAGGTGAAGTCGCCCGGCTTGAGCGGGACGTCGAGGAATCGGGTCAGGTTTCCCAAATCCGGATAGAGAATCAGGCTGGACGGGTCGGAGCCGGTCGCCAGATTGTATTCCGTCGGGTCGAGAACGAGGTACATTTCGTACTGCGGCATGCCGCCAGTTACGGGAACGCGGGGATGGAAATGCGTCGGGGACGTGTCAGCGGCGATGTTGACGGCGTGGCTGTTGAGCAGGTTCGCCCCGTCTTCGGTTTTGCCGGACGGACTCCACGTCAGGAGCAGACGTCTAAACGGGTCGAAGCCCGGATTGCAGCCGCCAGCGGTGTCTTTGAGGAATCGCAGACGCCGAACGATGGAAGTCGGGCGGTTCTTCTGCCCGTTGAGCCGAATATACACCGCGCGGAAATCGCCCCGAACGTCAACGGACTCCCCGGCGGCGAGAGTAATCTGATCCCCGCTCATCACCGGTTCCCAGCCGGTTTCCTGCTTTGTCGACCAGCCGATTTTACCGTAGACGGAGAACAGCCATTCCAGAGCCGATTGCACTTCCGCGTCGCTCGACCAGGGACGTACGCTCGACTCTTCCAACTTCCAGAGCTCTCCGCAGACGTCGCCTGCAAAGGCTGGGTTCCCGTCTGCGTCCTTGCCGGCAGTCGCCCTGTCGAGAATCGCACGAACCGGCGTCTGAACAGCTGCCGCGACGGTGTCGAACTTCTTTTCAATCAGCTTGAGCTTTTCCGCCAGCTCGGCTGGGGTCGCGTCGGTCTGATAGCCGGATTCAAAAAACGCCCCGTCGCCCTCCTGAGTTCTGTACCCGGCAGGCAGAAGAACTTCGCCTTTTCCCTTGAACACAAACCAGAACGTAACCGCGTTTTCCGGCGAAGTAAGTGTGGTTGGAGCCGAGACGTCCACGACGCCGAAATCCACGTTGGGATGGTCTTTCTGAATCCGCTTTTCCAGGCGCGCGACAGCGTCGGCGTCCGAAAGCGTAAATCGAAACTGGTCAAATTGATAAGCGCCCATATCCGCCTCCGGGGCTTGAGCAAAACAAAACGACGACAGACAGAGCAACACGCCCGTCTGGAAAATACAAATCAAACGTTTCATGGATTCTCTCCGGTATACCGTTGTTCATCAAAAACAAATTGAGTAAAATACATCGATAATTCATCTAATAGCAATTGTAGCGCTTTTATCAATTGGCGTCAAGCTGGGGGGAAGGAATAATTCGGAATTAGGAATTCGGAATGCGGAATTACGCTTCGCGCTGCTCAATCGAGGTGTTATTAACTAAAAGTATAGATATAATAGAGTAATATTCTGTTTTTCCATACTTTTTTTAGCAATTTTCAAAATTTTCTTGACATTCTAAAAAATCCAGAGTATAATATATGTACGTAATTGTATAATTACAATCAATGTGTAATTCAAAAAGTTATCCGCTTTTTACTATAAAAACCAATATCATGCAGAAGTTTTCACGAATCCTTTGTTTGGCGATTTTCGCTGTTGCAAGTTTAACGCTCGTTTCCGCTTTCGCGGCGCCTGTTACGTACACTAACGGTGAAATTTACAACGCTCCCAATATCAATACCGATGATTACGATTCGGTGAATTTTGTCATTACCGACGCGTCGCTCCATTCCTATCCCAGAAATCTTTCGGGTTCTGGAATTGTTAATTACTCGGGTAACAGCGTTAACTATTATCTCAATCTTACTGGTGATAACTCTGCTTTTTCCGGCACGTTTAACGTTACAAACGCAGGAACTAATACTTCGCTTTATTTTTCCGCCGCCAGCGCCAGCATTCCAAACGCGGCTCTGGTTATGGGGGATTTAACCTACGTCAGAACCAAGGTAGGTTCAGATGCAACCATTCAAATCGGCGCGCTGTCAGGAACAGGTTTTGTTCGCAACGACGAATCCAGCGGACATACTATTACATACCAGCTCGGCGGCGCCAATACAGACGCGACCTTCTCTGGTCAGATTATGAACACCTGGAGAAGCGATGTCAACAATTATCCTGTCGCTATCAGTAAAGTTGGGTCGGGAACGCAAACCTTTGCTGGCGCCAACACGTATTCTGGAACGACGACAATCAGCGAGGGAACGCTTCGCCTTATCGGCAGCGGAACGCTCGGTTCTGCGACAAGCGACGTTACTGTTACATCATCCGCCGCTAATAAATGGGCGACGCTGGAATTCGCGTACGAATCCGGGACAATTGATTTCAGCCGCAATATCAAAAGCAATTGGTATACTAAAGCGCAAAGCGGCGGCGAACAAACGGGGCGCTTTATTAAATCCGGCGCAGCAACGCTCAACCTGACGGGAAACATCAGCAGTACAGGCGTCGAAACGACGGCGGGGACAATCAATTTCGGAACAGCTGATTCTCCCAACGGAAACGCTCTTCGTCCGGGATATTTAAGCATCGATAACGGCGCAACCGTCAATTATAACGGGACAGATTCCGGCTCCATGACGATTCTTGCCGGTGGTTATTCCTATGTTGGCAGAAAGGGAAACGGAGAACTCAATTTTAACAGCGGCAGCGTCAAAACAGAAACCAATGACGTCAATAAAGATTATTTAAAACTGTATATCGGCGGCGAAGCTCAGGGAGACAACGCCTCCACGGGTACGGTTAATATTCAAAGCGGCGTTACTTACGCCGCGGGAAAACAGGAAATTCAAGTCGGTTCCTGGGGAACGGGTAATCTGAATATTTACGGAACGATGACCTCAAGCGCTCTGCTTCGCCTTGCGGAACACTCCGGCGGTTCCAAGGGAACGATTACCGTCTACGATGGCGGCTCCCTGACAAGTAACACAAACCTGTTTGTCGGTTCCTATGGCGAGGGTCTTGTCGACGTTAAAAACGGCGGCAGCGTTACCGCGAAAGGAAGCGTTACAATCGGATCCTACGGAGACGGCGCTATTCTCGTAGAAAGCGGCGGAAGTTTCGTTTCAACAGTCAATATTAAACTTGCAGAGCATACTACTAATTCTGGAACAATCACCGTTGAAGAAGGCGGTTATCTCAAAAGTTTGGATATTCAAGTCGGTTCATGGGGAACTGGCGTTGTCAATAATTATGGAACAATTGAAGCAACGAGTACCGTAAAAATTGGACGCGATGGAGGCGCTGGCAGCGGTACGGTCAACGTCTACGAGGGCGCAACGCTCTCCGCCAAAGAGATTTATCCCGGCGTTACGATGCCTGGTACGCTCAACGTTGCCGGCGGAACAGTAACAGCTACCGATATTGCAATGCACGGTCGCGGCGCTAACGCAACGGGAACTATAATAATTACAGATGGTGGATCGGTTACTGCTAATCTCCTTCAGTTTGGCAACGCTGGTTATCAATCATACGCGGTTGACACAACTCTCACGCTTGACAATGGAACGCTGTCTGTTGTCAATGTAAATTATCCACGCGACGGCGCTTATACGAACAAAGTAAACGCGACAGTCAACCTCGGCAAAGGAACGGTAATTACCGGAGCGGTTGACGGCGTTGAATCAATCTGGTGGGCGGCTGTCAACGTAAATTTGACTTCCGAAGAAGGGACGAACATTCAGGTTGACGCTGACAAGACCGCCATCTTCCACAGCCCCATTGCTGGAATCGGCGGATTCGTCAAGACTGGAGAAGGAACGCTGATTTTGAATGCAAACAATACGTACGCCGGCGATACAACCGTCGAAGCCGGTACGCTCAAGCTGACCGATAGCGGAACGTTCGGTTCCGGCGCTCTTACAGTTGCAGACGGCGCAATTGTCGATCTTTCCGAAATGACGTCAGACGATCCGATTTCGTTAGGCTCGCTGACGATGAACGACAACTCAACTTTGAAACTGACGCTTACCAAGTCCGGCAGCGACTGGACGCTGTCTACTCCATACAATGTTGAATCTGCTACGCTGGACGGAAGTATCGACTTGCTGATCACCGGAGACGAGATTACGCTTGACGACGTTGGAATCCTCGGAACGTTTATTACGTCCGATTCCGCCATTGCGGGGGCAATCGCGTCTATCAATCTGGACGAACTGAGCAACCTTCTTCCGGAAGATACGTACTTGTACTACACAACCGGCGCCGGCGGAACGTTAGGACAACTCGCACTCGGCTACAACGGCGGCGGCGAAGGCGTCCCAGAACCGTCCACGTGGGCGCTGTTGGTTCTTGGGGTAATCGTGCTGTTCATGCGTAAAAGAGTTAGAAGTTAGAAGTGAGGAGTGAGGAGCTGGAAAAGCGCCTCACTCCTTTTTTGTTTTAACTTATAAAAACTTACAACAGTTTTGTAAATTATTTGCAAAATTCTCTTGTTCCCCCTTGCAATTCTCTTTAGAATCGAATATACTACTATGTGGGAATAATTAAACTCCTGTTTTAGCGTTCGGGTCGGAACGGTTCCCCTGACTGGAACGCTCTGCGTTACGTCCTTGTGAAAAATCATGAATAGAAAGAACGGATTCACTCTGGTAGAATTGTTAGTTGTAATTGCGATTATCGGCGTTTTGATTGGCTTGCTTTTACCGGCGGTGCAGTCGGCGCGAGAAGCCGCTCGGCGAATGAGATGCTCCAACAATCTCAAGCAGATCGCCCTGGCATGTCAGGCGTATACGAGTTATAACATGGAGGCGTTTCCTCCCGCGACCGGCATGATAAAATACAATACCGCTCACAGCAAAAGCAAGGAAGAAGGCTCGTACAATCACTGCTTTACGGTGTTTATTCTTCCGTATATCGATCAGCAGGTGTTGTACGACTCGATTGATTTCACATTATCTGCATGGGATATGTACTATCAAAATCCCAAACCCGCCGCTCTGATGACAGTTATCCCCATGTATTACTGTCCGTCCTATCAGCGGGAGGTTCTCTGTACGGAAAATATCAACTACAAGTACGGAGCTCTCTGGACGTACAATGGCGTTGGCGGCGTGGTTTACACCAGCGAAGAAAGAAATGCCAAACAGGGAGAACCGTATGTGATTGCGCCTGAAGTTACCGCGCCTAACAACTACGGCAACTTGCCAGATAATGGCATGTTCAGCTGGCAGAAAGCAGTCAAAATCAGCATGGTTACAGACGGTTTAAGCAACACGCTTTTGGTCAGCGAATACATCCAGAAGGACTCTACAGGAACGTACTCTACTCAGGCAGGCAACGTTCGACCGTGGGTTTTGGGAACAAACGAAAACCGCGGCATGTACGCTTACAAAGTTATCAAATATAAAATTAACGAACCTTACGATCGCATTGGCGATAACGTCCCGTTTAACCATCTCCCAATGGGAAGCGACCACGTAGACGGCGTCAACTCCGCTAAAGCCGATGGAAGCGTTGCATTTTTGAACCAAAATATGGACGTAGCCGTTTACAAGGCAATGGGAACTCGAAACGGCGGCTCGCCCGAAAATGGTCTTGGAGAAGATTAGTCGGGAATAGGAAATAGGGAGTAGGGAGTAGAAATTTCTACTCCCTTCTCATTATTTAAATCTCGCTCCGTGGGGTTAAAACCCACGGCTATTAACATTAAACCGCTACGCGGTTTTAGAAGAACGCTGTCGCGTCCGTTTTAAAAACTCGCAACTCGCAACTTAAATAAGAAAGGGCAATATGAAATCCATCAATCGCAGAACGTTTTGTTTGACCGTAGGAGCTTTCGCATCGGCGGCGTGCGTCGGCTGGTCGCAGGAAACGGCGTCGGCTGACAACTCCGGCAAACCGCTTCAATTCAGCGGGATTTATCCGCACTTGGCGCAGTTCAATAACGAGGGCGAATGCGGAACCGGCGCGGTCGTACCGTGGGCGGGGCGGCTCTGGACGATTTCCTACGGTCCTCATCTGCCCTACGGGAGTTCAGACAAACTCTACGAAATTGACGACAATCTCAATCAGACGATTCGTCCGGAGTCCTTTGGCGGAACGCACGCCAACCGCATGATTCACAAAGAGTCCAATCAGCTCATTATCGGCCCGTATTTTATAGACGCCGACCGCAACGTTCGCGTTGTTAAGTCGGACGTCATGCCGGGGCGGCTGACGGGAAACGCGCGACACCTGACTGACCCGGTCGGCAAAGTCTATTTCGCGACCATGGAAGAGGGCATGTACGAAGTCGACGTCAACACGCTGTCTGTTACGGAACTCTATCAGGATTCCAACCGCAAACGCGAGGGCTACGTCGATATTCTGCCCGGTTATCACGGCAAGGGCTTCTATTCCGGACAGAGCGTTGTTATCTACGCCAACAACGGCGAACAGTCCTCTCAGGCGCGAGTTGACCCAACGACGCCGTCCGGCGCGCTAGGGTCGTGGGACGGCAAGGGAACGGGGAAAGACAACTGGACGCTCGTTCGCCGAAACCAGTTTACAGAAGTTACCGGACCGAACGGGATCTACGGTTCCAACAACCCGGAAACCGACCCGATTTGGGCTGTCGGCTGGGACGACCGCTCTGTTATTCTCATGCTTCTCGACGGCGGCGCGTGGTCAGCGTACCGGCTTCCCAAGGCGTCGCACTGTTACGACGGAGCGCACGGCTGGAACACCGAATGGCCGCGAATTCGGGAAGTCGCCGACAACGGAAAATCCGTTCTTCCGGACGGCGGGTTGCTCATGACGATGCACGGCATGTTCTGGAACTTCCCCAAAACGTTCAAACGGAATTCGTCCGCGGGAATCAAGCCGCTGTCGTCGTACTTGAAAGTCGTCGGCGACTTCTGCTTCTGGAACGGGAAAATCGTCTGCGGCTGCGACGATTCCGCCAAGAGCGAGTTCCTCAACAAATCCCCGTTCAAAGGAAACCTCAAAGCCCCGGGACAGTCGAACTCCAACCTCTGGTTTATCGACCCGAAACAGATTGCCAAATTCGGTCCGGCGTTAGGGCGCGGAGCCGTCTGGAAGGAAGAACCGGTCAAGGCGGGCGTTCCGTCTGATCCGTATCTGTTTGCCGGATTCGACTATAAATGCGCCTGGATTGCGGTCGATACGCCAACGGCGTGGTCTAGCGAGATCGACGAAGACGGAAATTATAAACACTCCGCGTTTATAGAAAACCCGGCGACAATTACCTTTGAAATCGACAAAGACGGAACGGGAAACTGGGAACCGTGGAAGACCGTTTCTGTTACACAAACCGCGTTCGTTGACTTCTCAGACGCGCCGGCGGCTCAATGGATTCGCGTCGTTTCAGACGTCGATCTGGGAAACGCGACCGTCGAATTTCAGTACAGAAACAAAGACGACCGCTCTGTCGCGCCGTTGCCCATTTTCAACGCTTTGGCGACGGAAAACAGCTCGTCCTGGACGCCGTCAACGCTGTGGAGCACGACCAACGGCGGATGGCTTTGCGTCGTTCCGGAACCGGTAATCGACGGCGTCAAACAGCCCAAACGGCTGTACCATCTTAACGTTGACGGCTCGTTGACTCGCGAGACGGAAAACGAACAGGCGCGAATCGAGAAGGTCGAAAACATGGTCGCGCTGGAGCCGATTCCGGAATCGATCTTTACAATCGACGCTCTGTCCGTTCTTCTGACCTTTGACGGCAAGCGATACCGTCTGCCGGTTCAGAAATCCGGCGCCAGCCAAACCAAAGACGGGATTTTCCTGCGTCTGGACAGAGAGGTTGCGACCGAACGCGACCTGTTCAGCTGCGCCGGGACGTTTTACGAACTGCCCGCCGCCAACGCCGGGTCGGTTCCCAAGATTCGCCCGATCGCCTCGCACGGGTACGTTATTAACGACTACTGCTCATGGCGCGGCTTGCTCGTTTTAGGCGGCATTGACGCCTCTACGTCGCCGGAATCCAACAGCCACATTATTCGTTCCGAAGATGGTTATGCGTCAGTTTGGGCGGGCGCGGTTGACGATTTATGGACGCTGGGTAAACCCCGCGGGTTCGGGTACGTCTGGAAAGAGTCGGACGTCAAGTCCGGCGACGTCTCCGACCCGATTCTCGCCACCGGATACGATAAGAAAACGGTCGAGATTGTCAACCACGGCGCCGCGCCGATTGCAATTACGATTCAAGCCAACGCAACGGACAAGGAACTCTGGATTGACTACAATCAGACTATTGTCGAGCCGGGACAGACGTTCAAGATGGAATTTCCGGCGTCCCTGGGCGCGTACTGGTTCAGAGCGAGAGCAGCAGTCACCGGCAAAGTCAGCGTGAAGTTTGTGTACGAATAATATGAAAAATAGACGCTTTAGCGTCTGTTAGAACCGCGTTAGCGGTTCAATTTTAATAGCCGTGGGCGAAACCCCATAGGTATCAACTTAAGGAAAAATCGCGTTAAAATACTCTTATTGTATCGATTAGAAAAGATTTTGTTTTATCTATTTTACTTTTAGATTT
>CACXSS010000145.1 GCA_902770245.1 uncultured Planctomycetota bacterium
CCTTCAGCAGTTCCCGGTGATTGTGTAAAATTAGGGCTTATCAGGCAACTAAGCGCCTTTGGTTGCGAGTTAGCTATTAGCCCCTGGCTTTTAGCTTATCCACCCAATTTCTAACGTTAAACGATTAAATTGAGAGCTGCGAACGCCCAAGCTAATGGTTAGCGGCTCTCATCGTCTTCATAATCTTCCATGCCATTTATTTCGCAGCACATAACCGCGTAAAAAGTCAGAATGACAGACCCGTCGTTTACCAATTCTGAATACCACTTTTTAAGCTTTTCGACTTCTGGTTTTTGGCTGGCGTCTTCTTGATTTTTTTCTAAATAACTGGAAATGCAAGTAGAAGCTTTGACAGGGTCTAACTTTTCTTCCAAAAGATACTTTATCAACGACAATCTGCATGGACGGTAGTCATAGTCATACGATTCTACAATTTGCAGAATATTTTTTATGACGTCGTTAACCTGTTCTTCTTCCAGATTGTTGTCTTTTTCATGCCGAGTTAAATACATCTCGTGCAGCGAGTCGCATAGTTGAGAAGCAACCATGGGGTGATAAGCGCTCAAGTAGTCAAAAATCAGAAATGCCCGTAAAACGTCGTCAGCCAAATCGGAAACCGTTTTAATAATAATGCGTCGATATCGCGAGAAAACGGAATTGCCAGCCATAAACAATAACGTATGAATCGCGTCAAGATCAACCGGCAGGATAAAAGGCAAACTCCTCAAAGACGCAATGGCATGTTCGAGTTGATCCAGCTCGTCGAGTTTTTCGTCAAACGATTCTCTGTCATCGGGATACTGAGAGATGGTTTCCACGCATTTTTTCAGGGCGTTGTTGGCGTTATCGTTATCAATCCAAAGCAAATGCTCCATCGCTTCGATATTGATGCGCGTCCATTCTTTGCTATACTTTGGAATGAATCGAGAATGGAGCTTTTCCAGATCGTTGACGATAACGTCGACGTCGTCCGCTTCGTCGTCAAAACGAAGATTTAACCAACGGGTGTTGAGGAGTATAATAATCGCCGGAAAGTCAACATGATCCAGGGCGTAGTCATAGATTTTGCTTTTATAGGATAGTCTTTGACGTTCCAGGAAGAAGAAAAACGTTTTAATGGAGACGGACATGCCGTCTTCAAGATCTGCCGCTTTTTCTCCCATGATTAGATATTGAAAAATATCAGGGAAATTGTCCTCGTCTGAAGGATTGGTTACATACAAAATCCAAAACAAATACAGATACGGGATCTCTCCGAGGTCTGAAATGACTTCCTGAATTTCCTCGGTGGGATTTTCTGGCTCGATGAAACATTCAAGATAATATTTAGCTCCGTCCCAATCCGCTTTATAGATATATTTTTCGTACAGTTCAGCAAGAAAGTCATTTTGACGTTTAGAACGCCGCTGTTGAATATCCTGCTCGTTTTCGGACTCGGAACTGTGCGGATCATCCGAATTTGGCTGATTGCCTGACTGAATCAAATCGCGCAGCGTTTCGAACGCTTCCTGAATACGTTGAAACTGCTCCGGGTGCGTTTCCGGACGAAAACGTTTAATGAGTTTGGAATACGCCTTTCGTAAATCTTTATACGAAGCGTTTTGCGAGTCTAAACTAAACAACTCCCAATTGTTTTTTGGCCATTGAGATAAATCGTCAGGAAGTTCGTTGTATTCGTCCATGGTTTAGTTGCGAGTGGATTGAAAGGCGGTAACGAAGCGACCAACGGGAGCGTAGTTACGCAGTTCGCCGAAGGCGAACCCCGAAGTTGAACTCGTTGTCATGTTCGCCTGTCGGCGAATGCGTAATTTCGTTCGCTTCGCTCACTACATTACCGCCTTCCATTTCTAACTTCTGGGATGAAATTTTTTATGGATTTCTTTAAGGCGTTTTGCGTCGACGTGCGTGTAAATTTGAGTTGTGCTGATGTTGGCGTGTCCGAGCATTTCCTGAACCAGACGCAAATCAGCGCCGTTAGCCAGCAGGTGAGTGGCGAAGGAGTGCCGCAACGAGTGGGGGCTGATTTCTTTTTTTATCCCAGCCATGAGAGCGTATTTTTTTATCAACTCCCAAACAGCTTCACGTCTTAACGGTTTGCCGCGATAGGAAACAAAAACAACGTCCGGCTTGCTTTGCAAGTTTAGCGCCAATGCGGCAGGGCGTTCTTGTTCAATATAGGTTTTGACGGCTTGAGCGGCGCTGGCGCCAAAGGGAACCAGACGCTCTTTGTCTCCCTTGCCGATAACGCGTATAAACCCGTCGTCCCAAAGGATGTCGCGCGTTTGAATGGTTATCAGTTCCGACGCCCGGCAGCCGGTGGCGTACAGGGTTTCTAAAATGGCGCGATCTCTCAAGAAACAGGGCGCGTTAGGCTGCGGAGCCGCCAGCAATCTGTCAACCTCTGACGGGGAAAGAACTCGCGGCACTCGTTCCCACAGCTTTTGCGACCCCAGCAGCTGAGCCTGGTTGTCTGTTACAATCTGTTCCAGCTGCAGATATTTATAAAACATACGCAGGGAAACCAGATGCCGGGCAATCGAAATGGGCGCCAGATTTTGTTCGTGAAGAAATTGCGGATATGCAGACAAGTCGCGAATCTTCAGTTTGGTTATATCGCGATTCCCCAGCCAGGCGTAAAATTTAATCAAATCCCGACCGTAAGCCAAAACCGTATTTTTCGACAGATGACATTCGCCATTTAAGTAAGCGAGAAATCCTTCTGCCCACGAAACCTGTTCATTCATACTGTTTATTATAGCGCCATTAAAATTTTTTGGAAGAACCAATTGAAATCTATTGAAAAAATATTATGATTTATTATAATTAAAAACGGTGAGGGCGTAATGATTTGTCTTTACCCCGTTTTAACGATTGCGTCCAACCGATTAATACAGAATTATACAAATTTCCTCTTGCCATGACTGACAACAACCTTGATTCTTCTGACGATTTCCTGCCGTTTGTTGATATCGTTCAACTGGAATCTCAATTGCAGTCCGAGGACGCTCCGTCCAAAGATGAACAGGACGATTTATCGACTGGTCATTGTCAGGCGTGGGTCAATTGGCATTTTTTTGTCCTTCCCGGTTTAATGCGGGAGATGCAAATCACCGGAAAAAAGAAAGAAGAACTTGATTTTCAAGATGTCGATAGATTTGTTCCTAAAACCAGGCTCGGGCGTCAGCTTGGCGTTATGCAATACGTACTTCGAGAGGAGGGGAAACTTTTAATTGAAGAGTTGCTCTGTATAGACGTTGTTTTGGGTCGCATTCGCTCTTTTTCTCCGAGTATGCCGGGTGTAGATCGTTATGACGAAATGGGCGTGCTTCAATTGCATCATGGTTTGCGGCATTTTGTACAGGACTTTTTCTCATTAACGCCAAAACAACGACGAAAAATCCTTGCGGATTTCGAGAATGCGGGGCATTTTTCCTATGAAATATCGCATCTGATTAAACGATTGGAGAATCTGTCCGATATCCCCAAGGCAAAAAAAAGACCAAACAATTCTTTGCCTCAAAACAAAGACGCTCGCGTATGGCCAGACGGGTTAGCAGGTCGGGATTTGGAATTGTTTAAACTTCTTTCTGGAGTAGAATCAACGTCGCCGAGAAATCAGGCGTTGAGCGTTTTGAATTTTATTCTTCCCGACGCCCCCTCATCTGTCGCTGCCAGCGAGGGCGCCGCGGCGCCGATTCGGTTTGAACCTGGCGATAAAGAGCGAATCGCGAGATTGCTTAAACGGTTCCCTTCTTTGAAAAATCGCTATCCGTATTTGTTAAAAATGATTGAAAATGGAATTCCAGCAGAAAAGTTTAATGCGGAATCCGATAATCAAGTGCATTATTACAATGGCGCGCTGCCGACGTATTTCTTTTTCCCGTCTGTTCTGGCTGACCCCCCAAAGAAACCAGGATTTCAGAGCTGGTTTTCTAACCGGTTTGTTAAATGGGGCGTAATAATTGCCGTTATTTGTTCGTTGATTAAGATTGCGGGAATCCTGTTTAACGCCTGGATTAAATAACCCGGACAACGCCAGGATTCCGAATTGACGGCTTATATGTTTCCGAAGGACGTTGTTTCGATGTTGTACTTAGCCAGCAGATCGATAGTCGCGGACGAAACAAGCGTTTCAAATTCCTGCCGTCTGAACGGGGACTGATGGAACTTTCGGTCGGCTTTTGAGCAGCAGCATCGGGAATCGATATTGGCGTCCAGAGACGGATGCAGGTTGAGTTCCGCAACGCGTCCCGACTCTCCGGAAACGGTTTCTTTCCAAACTGGCAGCTTCTTAAAAACGGACATCGCCGACTCCCAGGCGGAGGCGTTCATTTTGCCGGTTTCCAAAATCCCGAAATAGCCGGGGAAAGGAACGTCTGATCGGTTGTTCATTTGGATGGAATCTTCAGACAGCTTTGTCAGAATCATTTTTTTGGCAAGTCCGCCGGGGAAATACTTTGAAAATCGGGACTTCATCCGCTGATACGTTCCGAAAATTTCGACGGGTCGGCGCAGAATCAGCGGCGGGGTTGATCTATCGCGCAGCTCATTGTTCCATTCGTCCAGAACGCGCCAAACGGCGGCGTCGATTCCGGGAATAAAATGAATGTGCTGGTGAGAATCCAAGTGGTCAAAAACGAGATTGTACTGGCGAACGAACTTTCTCATTTTGTCAAATTGGGCGAGGATTTCTTTTTCCACCTGAGTGCGGGCGGCGGCTTTTTTCCGAGCGGAAGAAAAGTTGAGCAGCGCCAGCAGCGAGGGGAACGAACGGCAGAAATCCCCGTTTTTATTAACCAGAAGCGGGACTTCCGACGGGTGCGAAACCGGTTTGCCGCTGGTCAGGCAAATATGAAGCCCCAATCCCAGTTTGGGCGTTTCGGTGGATACCTGTTCTGCCGCCTGTTCTGCAAAGGGCATATTGACCATCAAACTGGCGGCTGTCAGAACGCCGTTTTTATGCGCTTCGATAATAGCGCCGTTGACCGAGGGGGAAAAACCCAGGTCGTCAGCGGTTACGATTAATTTATTCATGATTATAGTTGTGAGGAATATTTTAACACGAAACACACGAAATAAGCGAAAAAGACGAAAGTGTTTTTTAAAATTTATTTTTTTAATTTTCGTGAATTTCGTTATTTTTGTGTTTTTCGTGTTTTTAAAATTCTTGTCAATTGCTAATAAGAACCGTTGT
The DNA here is from genome assembly GCA_902770245.1 of uncultured Planctomycetota bacterium. Classification (GTDB taxonomy): domain Bacteria; phylum Planctomycetota; class Planctomycetia; order Pirellulales; family Thermoguttaceae; genus RUG11551. The sequence continues at coordinate 5,195 of CACXSS010000145.1, forward strand.
GCGGTTCTACTGTGGGCTAACGCGCCGTGGCTCGCCATCCGTCCGGCGCGTAAACCTTCCAGGCGCCGGATCGAAACAGGAGTTTTCGGGGAATTGGTTTTCCCAAATCGTATTCGTGATTGACAGACGCTACGAGCAGACATTCTGCCGAACGGTCAAGGCTCTCTTCCAGTTTTTCGGGTCCATGGACGACAAACTGATCTTTGAGATAAAACTCGGCGGAGTAGGGCGCTTGATCTATGAAATAAATCGGAGTCTGCTTCCATTCCTGCGCCTGTTTGAGTTTTTGCAGTTTATGGTAAACGTTGACGTTGAGGTTTGGATGGGTATTCCGAACGGCGACTGTAACGATTGCCGGTCCGAGAGTAAATCCGATCGCGCAGAAGAGAACAAATAATTTTGTCGCCAGACAGCGGCCGGGCGAGGACAGCTCGCCGATGTCGTTGAATCGAACGGCAAGGAAAATCGCCAATAGCGGCGTCGTTGGAATCAAATACGGCAAGAGCGATTGACTTGTTAAACACCAAAAGCCGGGGATTGTGATAACAGTCAACGCCGCCATTCCGGTCAGCGGTTCGGAAAATATGGATTTCGCGCCTTTAGTGAGGTTGTAAAACGCCTTGATTCGGGGAGGATAAAACAACGGCAGCGAGAAAAACATCGGTATGTTCGCCAGAATAAACCAGATAATCGCCATGCCGTAACAGGATTCGCGCGCTGCGCCGAATCGGTCGGCGGCTCCGGGGTGAAGGAATCGCTGAAAGTTTTCTTCGATGAAAAAGTAGTACGGGAAATCTGGATTTTTCATCGTCATTAAAACGTACCACGGCAAACAGGGAACCAGGAAAACAATCGGTCCGAAAATCCAGCTGTGGAACTTGAGGTCTTTCCAGCGGTTGTTTATCAAAACATAGAAAAAGACCGGCAGCCCCGCCATGACAATCGCCACGGGACCTTTCGCCGCCATCCCGGCGCCGAGCCAGAAGAAAAATAGGAGGGAATAATAAGTTGCGAGTTGCGAGTTGCGAGTTGCGAGAGTATCCGAAGCGACCATCGGGAGCGTTTTTTGGCAATCGCGCGGCAGCGCGGACTGGGAGCGGCGCCTCGCCGCCTCGCAACTACGTTCAAACTCAATATAGCTGAAAATCGCAAAGACGATAGTTGCCGTTAGAACCATGTCGGTCATCATGACGCCGCCGAAAATATAGAATATCAGCGAACAGAGCGTTAATAAAACGGCGTAATAGGCGCCTTGAACGCCGCGATATTTTTTGACAATCGAATAAACGCCCCATAGAATCAGGCACATTGCCAGAAACGACGGGACGCGGGTTGCAAACGGGTTTGACCCGAAAATCAGGCAGGAAATCCCGCCCATTTGAAACGGGAGCGCCGGTTTGCCTTCAAAACACTGAAACTCCCCGTTGTAAATAAACCACGGTTCCAGAAAGTTCCCGGAATCCGCCATGTTTTTGCACATGACGGCGTACCGAGCCTCGGACGGTTCCGCCAGCGGAACGAACCACATTAAAAGCAGGCGTCCGAGCAGAAAAATCGCCAGTATCGTCAGGAAAAACTTTTTGGAAATAGGGGTTGTCATATCAGTTTTCAGGAAAGACTGCCGCGGGTGGGGCGGCATCGCTGCGTTGTTTTAGTTTAATGTCAGCTTCAATCGGCGCGTACACGCTCCACTGACCTTTTTGGAATACGAGCTTGCGGTCGATTGGCTTACTGAGCCTTTGCTCCTGACTTCGCGTTATAAAAAGCCAGTCGCGTTCGCTGTTTTTCAGGCTGCTTTCAACGGATTCCGGAACGTGGAATTGGGTCTTGCTTTTGTAGTAATATTCAGCAAAATGAGGCGATAGTTCAGCGAAATAATAGTTTCGCCTGGACAGCTGTGAATCCTTTTGAATTTCTTTGACGGCGTCGGCAATAATCGGAGACGCCATTTCAGCGGTATGATAAATCGCTGCGTATACTGTTACTGCAAACAGAATTGGCAGCGCTATAAGCCACGACGTTACAAACGCATTGAGCGTTTTTGAAAATCCGGGCTGAGCCAGCAGTCCGCTGTCGCGAAATCGAACTGCCAGAAAGACGGCGAAAAAGGGAATCGTCGGTAAAAGGTACGTTATAAGAACCCGGCTGGTTAACGCCCAGAACAGCGTCAAGGTTATACACGTCAGAGCCGACATGCCGGCAAGCGGGTCTTTAAACAGACTCCAAACGTACATCTTTTTTCGGTTTTTAGACGGCAGGAGCTGCATCAGGAAAACCGTTGGCAGGTTGAGCGCCAAAAAAAACAGGAACGAAACGCCGCGGAACGATTCACGGGCGGTTCCGAATCGCGACGCCGATCCCTTAAACAGGAACCGATTGAAGTTCTCTTCAATAATAAAATATTGCAGAAAATCCGGATGTTTAATGGACACAATCCAGTAGTACGGAACGATAATCGCCAAAAAAGCGATCGTTCCCCAAATCCAGGCGTGATATTTCAAATTCTTCCAGCGGTTGTTAATCAAAACGTAGAAGAAAACCGGCAGACCCGCCATGACAATCGCAACGGGACCTTTGATCAGAACGCCTAACGCGATCCAAATAAAAAACAGGATGGAGTAGACCGTGGATTGTGAGTTAGGAGTTAGGAGTGAGGAGTGAGGAGTTGGCGCAAGCGTTTCGTTATTATTCTCGCAACTCGCAACTCGCAACTCGCAACTCCGTTCAAATCCTATATAGCTGAAAATCGCGCCAACGACGGTTGCAGTGAGAATCAGATCTGTCATGCATTGTCCGGCGTACATATAAAACAGGAACGAACAGCTGGTCAGCAGAACAGCGCAGGCGGCGCACTGACTGTCGCGCCATTTTTTGACGAACAGCCAGACAAGCCAGAGAATCAGCAGCGAGGACAAAAACGCGGGCAGCCGCGCGGCGAATTCCGAGATTCCCAGCGCCTTGCAGCACGCCATATTCATCTGGAACGCCAGCGGAGGTTTGCCGACGAATACCGTTTCAACGCCCTGATAGTTGTACGTTGGACTCCACCAGTTTCCCGTCAGCGTCATGTTTTTAGCGAAAACAGCGTACCGCGATTCCGATGGATCCATCAACGGCGTAAAAACGTTGAGGATCAATCTGGAAACGATGAATACCGTTAAAAGGAGGATGAAGGCAGTAGGCAGTAGGCAGTAGGCAGTAGTATTTAAATTCGCTGAAGGCGAAACGCTATTCCCTTTTCCATGCTCGCTATTTTCTACCGCCGAAAAATCCTCGCTTCTCACTCCTTGCCCCTCGCTATTATTCAGACTGCCTCTCGTTTCAGCTTTTGCTCTTCCGAGGTTTTATCCCACGAATGCCCGACTGTTTCCTGACTGTTGATGTTCTTTTCGATTCCAT
>CACXSS010000146.1 GCA_902770245.1 uncultured Planctomycetota bacterium
TTTAAATGTTAAATAATTGGGTACACAGCTAATTGAAACTGTGTACCCGGGGCCGCCAAGTCGAACCCGACACGAAGTCGGCGGCAGGGCAGCATTAAAATGCCTTTAGGCCTTACAGGTAATCCTTGCCTAGAAGACACGATAATACCCGCTTCTTACAACAGTAAGTGCGCATAATTACTATAACATAAACTCTTTTATCTCCAATACCCCTTCTTGACAAATTTTCTACCTTAATTATATTTTGGTTATTTCTGGTTATTTGAAACCCGGAATACTTGGCATTTTTGGTTATTTCCTGGTTATTCAGAAAACGCAGAAACACCGTAAAAACACGCATATAAGGCACATTCAAACTAGACTGTAGGTTTCTTAAGAAAAACCAAACTTTTCTGCATAGACGGCAGAAATTAACAGGATACGGGCTTAATTAGTAATGAGTAATTAGTAATGAGTAATTGTCGCAAAGCGTCAAACTGGCGGTTTCGGTAAAAGAAAAAAGCGAGAGTTTAGCTTTCGCTTTACTCTCGCTAATAACTGTCTACTACGCTTGCGTTAGCTCCTCACTCCTAACTCCTCACTCCTAACTTGCGTTTCCCAAAGATTAACGCGACAACGCCAATAAGTATCAGCGCCCACGTCGACGGTTCCGGAACGCTCTTGCTCATGCTGAAATTGTCAAAAGTACCGAAGTAATCCCAGCTGTTGGCGCTGGATGACAGCAGACCAATCAAGTCCGTTGTACTAAAGACGCTTCCAATCAGGTCGGAATAGTCGGCGGTAGAACCGGAGAGAGAAACATCAGCCAGAGTCGCCATCAGTTTGCCGTCTTCCTGGAAGAAGTCCAGATTCATCGTCAGCGTATACCATTCGTTTTTATCAAAGGAACCGCCAAAGGCAACGCGGTCTGAATACGATAAACCATCTTCATTGTTATTGTAAAAGTACAATTGACCAGCGGGGGTAAGGACAAGCCCGGAAAATCCGCGGCCAATTTCACCAACGTCCGTTCCAAAATCAGCGTCATAAAAGCCCAAACCCAAACCGCGGGCTCTATCCAATTCGCCGCCAGTCAAGGATCCCATTTTCAGGTCAACGGACAACTGCATTGAATTAACTTCCGACTTGTCCCAGTCAGCAGCAATGCCGGAATTGGCGCTTGTTTTGGCTTGGTTATCGATAATAGTAAACCGCGGTTCGCCAGAGCGAGAGCCGTTCAAATTCCAGTTGCCGTTGCCCTGACCGCGGTTTATCCAGACGTTGTCGGCTGACTTCGTATCGATAATATCCATTGTCGTACCGGGAATAACAGTTCCGTTTTCTCCACGGAACGACGTTGCCGCTGCCAAATCGGAACCAGCAGCTTCAATGTAGTCCGCCTTGTACTGTTCAAACTTCTGATTCCACAGTTCAGGCGTTGCAGCTTCGCGAACGATAAGCTGAACGTTGTCTACGTAAGAAAACTTTCCGGTTGTACTGCTGGAACTGGCAAAACCGATCAAGTCGGTCGTGTTGAATACTTTTCCAACAAGAGCAGAGTAGTCCGCGCTGGAACCGATAACGTGTACGTCGAGGATTTTGGCTTTCAGACCGTCGTCGAGCAACTCCAGATCCATGGAAACGTTTGTCCAGGCGTCCGGTTTCCACGCTCCGCCGCCGTTGGCTTTATCCGTTCCCCATGGAACGGCTACAGCATGACCGCTGCTCTGAGCGTCAGACTTATCCAAATAGAACAAGTCTCCGTTAGGATTTAAAACCAAACCGGCAAAGCCAAAATCAACTCCGGAACCGACGCCGCCTGACTTGAAATCGAAAAAGCCTAATCCAACGCCGCGCCCAGCATTATAACCGCCGGGAACTGATTCTGTGGTTAAAGTTCCAGGCATGAGGTCAGCGCTGAGCGTAATTTTACTGGCGCCGAAGTTTGTGCCTTCGATTTGCTCTTCGGTAGCGGTTGCTTTCGTTCCTGTAAATTTATAGTCGATAGCCGCGCCATTGTTATAGTTCATTTTAGCGTCAAACTGGTCGAAAGTTGACACCTGGTCAAACCCTCTTTCGACTAACGATTTACTCGCCAGCTGACCTTTGGCGATTTCAGGCTTGGAACCAACAATATCCGAGCCGTCGTTTTTATTGAACCGAATCTGCAAGGGGATATTGTATTCCTGTTCCGCCGGGCTGACAAATCGGTTGGCAACGGCTGACATGTGGAACGTATCGGTATTTAAGTTTTCAATCTGAATATTAATAACGCCGGACTCAGTTGCTGTACCGGTATAAGTAACAACAAGCCCGCCGCCGTCAGCGTTTGCCATGGGAACGACGTCAATCTTCGGCGACTTTTCTCCGTTAATAGTAAGATAACCTGTACGAGTTGACGCCCCATACGATCTAAAGTAGACCGATGTTTCGTACGTTGCGCCCGGTTCCAAACCATTAAGCGTAATTCTGTCCATGGAGCAGGTTGTCCATTCCGCCAATCCACGAGAATTCGCGTCCGCATAAAGATTGCCGTTAAATCCGCCGTTGTGGTTGCCGCTTCCTACTACAGAAACGTCTCCAGTGAGAAATTGCTGAGACGGCGAAGAACTATTATTTGTACCAGCAGCTTGAACCCCATAGAAATTAAGCGTTTCGCCGGTTGCTGTCGTCATCGGACGAACCGTGCCTGCAGTATCGCCCAAGCTAACCGAGTGAGAATAATCAGAGGCTTTTCCGCTCAAATAAGCCGTTGGTTCTGAACTCCAGCGGTTTGCCTGCCAGCCGTTGACCGTTGGATCGTGCTTGGTTCCTTCAATCGTCGGGGCAACGTATTCGCTTGCCTTAACAATCTGAACGTTATCTAAAAGCAGCGTACGGTCTGTACCGCCGTCTGCGTCTGAATAAATAACGCCGTTAAACCCGAGAGTTGTTGTATAGGGGGAATCGCCCGACTGTGACGTAAACCGAATCTCGTTATACGTAAAAATGTTTTTGTCAAACTGGTTGACGCGCAACGGAGCGTCGTAGACGATTTTTCCGTCAACTGTAGCTTGATAATATGGATTTCGATAACTGGCTCGAGAACTGGTGTAATACGAAAGTACGTATTCCGTATCCGGTTCCAGAGTAATTTCCTGGCTGATGCTTCCAGCGTTTTGAATAAAAAGCGCCTGCGTACTGCCCTCCGGCAGTCTATTTGTAACTTGATCCGAATTTATAAAGTCGCCGCAGCGCTGAACTGTTCTGTTAAGATCTCCCCATTCCGGAGCCATGCCGATTGAAGATTTGTAATCATGATTCCAGTCTGTAATGGCGTGATGCTTTTGGACGTAGCCATGGGTGTCGCCGCCACTGACAAACGTATCTTTCTCGAATCCGCCGTTTTTAACGATTTCAGTCGAAACCGGAATGTCAGTCGGATTCAAAGTCGCCTCTTTGAGCGAAACGCCGTAAAGGTGCCACGAGTTGCCGCTATTGATGCCTCTGTCTGTGACTTTAAACGTTCCATCTTCCGGAGCGGTAAACGCGTATTCCAGCAAATACGGCGTGCCAGCGTTCAAATTCGGCCAATAGATCGTGGGATTGTCTTCCGACATCATGTACCCGGTATACAGGGTTTTGTTCGCGTGGAACGTTTCGACAAACGAGTCTGCGCCGCTGCCTGCGCCGCCAGACTGGAACGTATAGCTGTGCTTGCGGTTATCGGACGCGCCCCATACTCTGCCGTAAACGGTATACGTATAGTCTTTACCAGGCGTTAAACCGGTAAATGACATTTCGACCGTACCGTCAACAGCCTGACCATCGTTAAAAATCATACCCGTCATAACCGTGGCAAGATTTCCAGAGCCAACGTTGGAGCCATTGCCTGCGTTATACTGAATAGTACCGGATGTGTTATTGCCGTAGGTCAATGTAACGCCGTTAGCCGTATACGTATTAGTATTTGCGACAGTTGTAAACGGAACTCCGTTGACGGTGATAACCTCTCCGCCCCGCTGATTCCAGAAGTTGACCGCCATCACGTAAGTGGATTGATTGTCAATATCGGAATCTTGAGAAATGGCGCGAATATTGAGCGTAGGAACCTTGACCATATCCGCCTGAACAGACTGGAAAACAGCTGACGCCGCCAACGTCAAAACACAAAGCGTAACGATTGAAAGCAATCTTTTCATAATAGGGTATATTGGTTAGTAAACAAAAATGTTTAAATTTATTCGTATGATATATTATACACTGAAACTTTCAGATTTGCAATATTTTTAAAAAAATTTTTAAGGATTTTTAAAGAGAGACAAATTGTTCAGACTAATCTGTTAATAATGTAAATTTGTATTTGTTTGGAAAATTTCATTTTGAGGGAGCAGTCTTGCATTGGATTTGAGAAAATGGTATAATCGAGAAAAGCTGGCGCTGTATATCCCCTGTTTCGGAGTGCAGGAGCAAAGCTCCCGCTTTCGTGCTTGACGGCTTGCCGTCAAGAAGTGGTTTCCGCTTTTTTTAGCAAGCTGCGCTTGCCGATTAAAGCAATTCTATGTAGAAGAAAAGCGAGAGTTTCGCTTCGCTTCCCTCTCGCACTCCGAAAGATTTACCCATTTTACCAAATTATGAATAATTTCCCTTTTAAAACCTTCGCCGCCTTGTCCCTTTTAGCCGTCTTGCTGAATCCGGCGGCGGCTGAGGAATCCGGTTCCCCTGCTCCGGCGTCGGGAACGCGGCAGCCGAATATCGTCTTTATTATGGCGGACGACCTCGGGTACGGGGACGTGAGCTGCTACGGGCAGTCGAAGTTCTCGACCCCGCGAATCGACTCGCTGGCTCAACAGGGCATGAAGTTTACCCAAATGTACGCAGGGACGACCGTCTGCGCGCCGTCCCGCTGCTGTCTGATGACAGGCGTTCATTCCGGACACGCGTATATCCGGGGCAACATGGGGGCGAAGCCGTTTGGAGATTCCCCTCTGCCTGCAGACGCTGTAACGTTGACGCAGGTTCTTAAAGACGCCGGGTACTCCGTTGGCGTTTTCGGGAAATGGGGGCTTGGCGCGGTCGGGAACTGCGGCGACCCCAACAAACACGGCGTCGACCGCTTTTTCGGGTACTATTCCCAGATGGAAGCCCACAATTATTACCCGCCCCGTCTGCACGACAACGGCGTTCAAATTAACCTCGACGGCAAGACGTATTCTCACGATTTAATCGTCAACAAAGCGTTGGAGTTCATTCGCGAAAACAAGGACAAGCCGTTTTTCTGCTATATGCCGGTTACGATTCCGCATGCCGCCATGCAGGTTCCTGAACCGTACATGACCCCGTGGCGCGAAAAATACCCGGAGTTCGAAAACGTCTTGGGTCGCTATTCGTACAATACCGTCGTTCGCAACCCGATAGCGGCGTTTCCCGCCATGGTAACGCGTCTGGACGATACCGTCGGGCAGGTTCTCGACCTGCTTAAAGAGCTGGGGCTAGAAGAGGACACGATTGTCATTTTCACCAGCGACAACGGACCCCATCACGAAGGCGGGCATCGACCGGACTTCTTCAATTCCTCCGGAGCCGTTCGCGGTCTGAAACGCGACCTGTACGACGGCGGAATTCGGGAACCGTTTGTAATTCAATGGAAAGGCAAAATCCAGCCGGGAACTGTTACAGACCACGTCGCCGCGTTCTGGGACATTCTTCCTACGTTTGCTCAACTTGCCGGGGCGAAAACGCCGGACACCCTCGACGGCATCAGCCTCGTCCCGACTCTGCTGGGCGACCCGGACAATCAGAAGTCTCACGAGTACCTGTACTGGGAATTCCACGAGATGGGCGGGAAACGCGCCGTTCGATTCGGGGATTTTAAAGCAGTTCAAAACGACATGAACAAAAAGCCACGCGGGAAAATCGAGATTTACAATATCGTCGAAGACCCCAAAGAACTCAACAACCTCGCCGACGAACGCCCTGACCTCGTTCAGAAAGCCAGAAAGATACTCAATTCAGCGAGAACGCCGAACCCCGTTTGGAATTGGAAATAATACAGTCTGCACACGGATTTTGGCGAGCCGGGGTGCGTAAGCCCCCGGGAAAATACGGATTTTCACCGATTGGTTAATTGATATTCAATCATCATTCGTAAACCATAGGATTTTAAACACGAAAAACACAAAATAAGCGAAAATTACGAAAAAGGAAAGGTTATAAAATTATTCTTTCGTTTGTTTCGTTATTTTCGTGTATTTCGTGTTAAAAAAATCGTCCGAGCGTATAACGCCCACGTTTTAGTTCATAGCGTCCAATTGTCGGACGATCCCATAACAAACCAACTTCATATTCCCGAAAATGTCCCATTCCCTATTCCCTATTCCCTACTCCCTTACCGCCGTTCTTCTGCTCCTCACGTCATTTACGTCTGCAATGGATGTTGTTACAGTCAAGACGGACGGCGGCGAGAAAACGCTTGAGGGCGAGATTATCGTCAACGCCAAAGACGGCGGGATTGTTATTCGCGATGCGATGAACTTTCTGCATCCGGTAACGCCAGACAACATCGTCAACAAGACCTCCGACGACAGGCCGTTTGCGTACTCTACGGCGTCGGAAATCAAGGAAAAAATGCTCAAGGAGCTGCCGACCGGATTTAAGGTTTTCGAGTCGAAGCATTACCTGATTTTTTACGAGACGTCCGAAGCGTTCGCCCGATGGACGGCGCAGCTGTTTGAAAATCTGCATAACGTCTTTTACAACTTCTGGACGTCTAACGGCATGAAATTGTCGGAACCGTCTACGCCGTTGATTGCGATTATTTTTGCTGACAGCAAGGAATACGTCCGGTTCTGCAAAGACGAGTTGGGCGAAGCCGGCGCGTCGATTATCGGGTATTACAGCATGCAGTCCAACCGCGTCAATCTTTTCGACCTGACCGGCGCAGACGACATGAATCAGCGGGCGTCTAGCCGGGTTTCGGAAGCGGCGAAGATTCGCAACCTGCTGGCTCAGCCCGACGCCGGGCGAATGGTTGCAACCATCGTTCACGAAGCGACGCACCAGCTGGCGTACAATTCCGGAATGCAGGTTCGTTACGCCGACATGCCGCGCTGGCTGTCAGAGGGAATAGCCATGTATTTCGAAACGCCTAATTTGAAATCGTCGTCCGGCTGGGGGTCGCTGGGAAAAGACAACCCCGCCCGACTGCGCCTTATCAAACAGCGTCTGCCTCGCCGGAACCCGGAAGCTATCAAAATGATGATTACCGACGACGCTCTGTTTACCAATCTGGAAGTTGCTGAAGAAGCCTACGCCGAGGCGTGGGGGCTGACCTGGCTGTTGATCAAACGGAACCCGAAAAAGTTCGTCCAGTACCTGAATATCATGAGCGAGAAAACGCCCTTCGTCTGGGACTCGTCCGAAGAGCGTATGGAAGAATTCGAGAAATGCTTCGGCAGCTGGGTTAAGGTGAATCAGTCGTTCGTCAGCGTCATGAAAAGCAAACGAATTCCGAGATAACGACTCCGTTTTAACGCATAACCTTATCTGCGAATATCGCGATGACGTAGAACGTCGTCATGACCAGGTTGACGGTGAGAATCTGTCCCATGGCGGCGATGCGGGAGTTGAGAATCAGCGGGTTGCTTAACAGCGCGCGAAGCGGCGGATAGGACGCAATCAAATAGACCGGCAGGATTATCCACCCGGTGGGGAAGAAGACAGCGACGATTGTTACAATGGACGCTATCCAGAGGTAAACGAACAGATGGTACGTCCGCCTCGCCCAAACTCGCCCGACGATAGCGGAGAACGTTTTTCTGTTGGCTTGAATGTCTTTCTCGATGTCACACGTATTGTTGGTGCACATAATCAAGCCGATTCCCAAGATCAACGGAATGGAATACAGCAGCGGCATCCACGAAAACGCGCCTGTCAAAACGGTGGAGCTTGCCAGAGTAATCAGCCCGCCCATGACAAAACCGCTTGTCAGCTCTCCCAGCGGCAGATAAGAAATCGGTCTCTTCCCGACGCTGTACAGACAAACCGTAACTGCGCCAATTGCGCCGATAACCAGCGGAATCCAGCCGGTTTTCCAGACGACGTACGCGCCCAACGCGCCCGCCGTCGCCATGAGCAGGAAGAAAAGCGTCAACGCCGCCGCCGGGCTGACGCCCCGATAGACCATCGCAGAGTCCTCTTTATCCGGCTGATTATCTGCGGTGTCCGCCCCGCGAACGAAATCGCAGTAGTCGTTAATCACGTTCGCCGACGACTGCATCAAAATGGAAATCGCCAGCAAGACAAAAAACATCACCGGCGAGAATTTCTCTGGGCAATCGTGCAATACAAGAGCGCCGGAAAGCAGTACGGGCAGGACAGACGCCGGCCACGTATGCGGCGCGACAAGTTCAACAGCAGCGGTAGGGGTAAGAGGCATTAGGCAATAGGCAGTAGGCAGTAGGCAGTAGCTTGAACCGCTAACGCGGTTCGATGATCGCTTTGCGTCAATTACTAATTACTAATCACTAATTACTAATTCACTTAATCTCGTTATAGCATCCCAAGACTCGGCAGGAATCGCAGATTGACGTTGGCTTCCAGGTCAACGTAGAACACGTAGTCGCCCGACGAGTCGAGAACGGAATCGATGTGACTGAGGTTGATTTTGCTGTCGGCAAAGAGGTTCATAATCGCCGCCAGCGCGCCGGGTTCGTTTTTCACGAAGAACGAAATTGAGGTTTTGTTTCCGCCGTCAGATTTCGGTTCGCTGCCAACGACCAGGAACCGGGTTGCCGCGTGCGGGTTGTCGCCAACGTTGTGCCGCGCCACTTCCAGATTGTAATACTTCGCCGCCAGTTCTCCGGCAATAACCGCCGTTGCGTCCGGCTGCGTTTCCGCCAGCCATTGCGCTGCGCCCGCGGTGTCGAAATACTCAATTGCGTCGAGATTGTTTTGATGAATAAACGCCTTGCATTCCGCCAGCGCCATCGGGTGAGAATAAACCCGGCGAAGCTGGGTCAGCGGCGCTCTGGGCACGACAAGCAGACATTCCTCAACCGGGATGCTAATCGCCCCGACAATGTGCAATTTGGACTGGCTGAGCAAAGCCGTGATGTGGTTCTGACGCCCGACAATCGTGTTTTCAATCGGCAGCATGCCGAAGTCGTAAACGCCCTGCTCTATCCCTTCGATAACGTCTGAATTGGTAGCGCACGGAATCGTAGCGAGGTTCTTGTTCCATTCCCGACAGGCGACTTCGGTAAACGCGCCGTGTTCGCCCTGAAATGCGATTAAAGGACGGGCTTCCGCCTGAACGCGCCGGGACTCGGTAAAGATGGTTTGATAAATCGCCTCAATTACTTCGCTGGAAAGCAGCGACCGTTCGCGTTCCATGAGGCTGTTGACAATCGCCTGCTCGCGTTCCGGAGAGAGGATTTTCTTTTTGAATTTCAAGGTCAATCGACCCCATTCGATTCTGCGCTGTAACGCGCGTAGAATGGAGTTGTCGATTCGGTCAATTTCACGGCGTATTTTATTGAGATCCATGATGGGGGGGAGGGAATAGGAAGTAGGGAATAGGGAGTAGTTTTAAATTCGCCATAGGCGAAAATCTATTCCCTATTCCCCATTCCCTATTCCCTTATTTTTCTAATGCGTTGTACTCTTTAATAATTGTCTTTTTAACGTCTTCGTCTTGAGCGTACTTCATAGCGGTTTTGTAATAGGACTTTGCCGCTCCAATGCGTCCTTTTTCTGCTGCGGCGCGGGCTTTCTCGATATTGAGCTGCGCCTTTTCCCGCTTCGGTTCGACGTTTTCCTGCTGATACAGTTGTTTCATTTGGGCGACGGAACCGACAACAGCGTCGGCGGAACTAGGCGCTTCGTCTGCGCTGTCGGAACCGTACGACGGGGAATCGTCAACTTCCGAACGATTGTTTCTGGTCAGACGATCCGACCCGAACGCCGCCCGGCGAAGTCCGTTGGGAGAATTCTCCGCCCCCGTTCCTTCCGCGGCGCGAACTCGGCTTAACGCCTGCGAAACAGGGGAATTCCCAACGGGTCTGGTCAAACCGCTTGTCAGCGAGCCGCCGGTGGGGTCAACGATGCCGGGCATTCCCGTCCACGAGCCGACAACAGGCGTGTTGCTGATAACAAAGGGAGTTTGCTGCGTGTCGGAAAACATTCCCGGTACGCCGTTGAACGTTGTAACAGACGGAGTTTGACTGACCAGAGATCGGCTGGAACCCTGTTCCATGCGTCCCCAGATGTTGCCGGTAAACCCGTTTCCGCCGAACCCGACGCCGCCCTGAATTCCGCCGCCAGCCCCGCCGTGATTGCCAAACGGAGCCTGCCCCGGCATAGCGTTGTTCCCGCCGAAGTTCACGCCCCAGTTTTTGCCCTGCAAAGACCAACTCGTGCCGATGTTTTCATGGAACGAGTCGCTCACGCGGTTAAACGGCGTCCCTGTCGTTACCATTTGGGCGGAAGCGACGCTTGACGCAACAACGAAAAGCAATGACGTAAAGAGAACTCGTTTCATGATGAACCTCCTAATTGCAAATTGCTAATTGACAATTGCTAATTGCTAATTGCCGTTCTCCATCGACGCTTTAATAAATCCGAGGAACAGCGGGTGCGCTTCCGTCGGACGGGACTTGAATTCCGGGTGCGCCTGCGTGGCGACAAACCACGGGTGATCTTTCAGTTCGACGATTTCGACCAGGCGGCTGTCCGGATTGACGCCGGAAATGACCATGCCTTTCGATTCGAGCAGAGCCGTGATTTTGGGGTTGACTTCGTATCGATGTCGATGTCGTTCCCGAACCATTTCCGTTCCGTATGCTTCTCTGGCGTGAGAACCTTGCTTGAGCCAGCAGGCGTACGCGCCCAGACGCATCGTACCGCCGCGGTCAACGACGTTTTGCTGCGAGTCCATCAGGACGACAACGGCGTCTTGCGCCTGCGCGGACGCAGCGCCCTCGAAAATGTCGGTATCGGATTTCCATTCTATACTGTACGCGTTGGGAAGACCGCAGACGTGTCTGGCAAACTCAATCACGGCGCACTGCAAGCCGTAGCAGATTCCCAGGAACGGGACTTTGTTCTCTCGCGCCCACTGAATCGCTGCCATCTTGCCTTCCGCGCCGCGCAAGCCAAAACCGCCGGGAGTGAGAACGCCCTGAACGCCCTGTAAAACAGCGTCCGCGCCCTTCTCCTCGATTTCTTCCGCTTCCACCTTGAGGATGTCCACCTTAGCGTGGAACGCAGCGCCGGCGTGCATGAGGGCTTCGTAAATCGACTTGTAGCTGTCGGTAAGCGTGATGTACTTCCCGACAACGGCGATTTTCACCGTCTTTTCCGGGTTGACGACGCGGTCGATCATCGCCTGCCACTGAGACAAATCCGGTTCGCGGTCTACCAAATGCAAACGCTTGCAAATAATGTCGTCCGTCCCCTGCTGACGCAGCATGAGCGGAACTTCGTAAATCGTGTTGGGAACGTCCTGCTCAATAATAACGTTTTGCGGTCGGACGCTGCAGAACAAGGCGATCTTTTTTCGGACGTCGTCTTCAATATGCTGGGTCGTACGGCAGATAATCATGTCCGGCTGAACCGCCAGCTCGCGCAATTTCTGAACGGAGTGCTGAGTCGGCTTCGTCTTGATTTCTCCCGACGCTCGAAGGTACGGAATCAAAGCCATGTGAATAAACATGACGTCTTCCGGGTCGCGTTCCAGATGGAACTGACGAATCGCTTCGAGGAAGGGCAAACCCTCAATGTCGCCGACCGTGCCGCCCAATTCTATTAGAATAACGTCGACGTCGTCGCGTTCCAGATTGAGCCACTTCTGCTTGATTTCGTTGGTAACGTGCGGGACAACCTGAACCGTCGCGCCGTTGAAATCGCCCCGGCGTTCCTGCTCGATAATTTTAGAGTAAATCGCCCCGGTTGTAAAGTTGTTGCGATGCCCCATCGGCTGATTGACAAACCGTTCGTAATGACCCAGATCGAGGTCGGTTTCCGCGCCGTCGTCGGTTACAAAGACTTCGCCGTGCTGAAACGGGTTCATGGTGCCGGGATCGACGTTAATATACGGATCCATTTTCAGCATCTCGACGCGCAAGCCCCGGCTTTTCAACAAAAGCCCAATACTGGCTGACGTCAGCCCTTTTCCCAACGACGAAACAACTCCACCGGTAATAAAAATAAATTTACTCATTTGACAGGATTATAATAAAACCTCATGTTATGTACGCTCAGATTGGCTTCCAATTTTCCAATCAGGTACTAATCTATTATAACGACTTTCTATTTAAATAAAAGGGGGCGGGAAGGAATTAGTAATTAGTGATTAGTAATGAGTAATTACGCAAGCGCCTCACAAAATGCTCTTGACGAACAGAGCTTTAATTTCTATAAGACTACTATGGAAATTAAAAGCAATGAA
>CACXSS010000147.1 GCA_902770245.1 uncultured Planctomycetota bacterium
CAGACGAAGGATTTCGTCGTTGCCAACAACCGCTTTTTGCGGTCAACGGAAGTCTGCCTCCGCATGGAAAACGACTGGCGGTCCGGCTTGACGATGAAAGACAACGTCTATTCCCAGACGGAAAACCGCCCGGTAATCCGCTGGCTGATTAAGAATTACTATACCGTCGACGACTTCGAGAAATACCAGCAGGAAACCGGCATGGACAAAGGGTCTAAAGCGAGTAAGGAATAGCGGCGAGGCGCCGCTCCCAGTCCGCGCTGCCGCGCGCTTGCCAAAAATCGCTCCCGTTGGTCGCTTGCGTTATTGCAGCTACGTCCGCACACGGATTTTACGGATTAGACGGATTTTCGCCGATTGGTTAATTGCGCTTCTTGAGAAATTTTAAGCCGCAAAGAACGCAAAGAAATGAAAGGCGGTAACGGAGTGAGCGAAGCGAACGTAGTTACGCTTCCGCTAGAACCGCGTAGCGGTTCAATGTTTCTAGCCGTGGGTGAAACCCACGGTAAAAGGAAATCGATAAAACAAACATCGTCAAACACTCTTTTTCTCTCGTCCTCTGACAGAGGGCGGGAGAAAAAGATACTGAAACGATTAGGCGAGCCGGGGTGCGTAAGCCCCCGGAATAATCTCACGCGGAGATGCGGAGGGTGTTCGCGAAGTTTTAAATACTATGCGTTCTTTGTGTTCTTTGCGGCTTAAAAATCGCCGCCGGCTGACACAGCCGCGATCCAGCGGGGCTGTGCAATTGCCGCGTTCAAAGGATTTTTGGCTGCTTGTGCCGCAAGCGACTTGTTTCTTTTTTCCTTTCCCTTCTCCTCTTGCATTTTATTTTTCAGCGATGTATAATCGGGATTAATCGTTTACGAACCAAAAACTTTACATCGATTGATTTAACCGTTTATCATTTTACAGAAAGGTTTTGAAATGAAAAAAACTTGCCTTGCATTGTTTGTAACAGCGGCTGTTGCGGCTGTGATTTCCCTTGTTTATGCTGAAGGGTTTATTAACGACGGCGACAGAGTCGGGTATGACAACACGCCCCAGCAGCCGTGGAGCGAATACCGCGTTCACGACGTCAACCGCCCGACCCCGGTCAAACTGACCATTGACCCGGCAAGCGTCCAGTTTACTCCCGCGCCGAAAAATGCGACAGTTCTTTTTGACGGTTCCAATCTGGATCAATGGCAGAATTCCAAATGGATTATCAACAAGGACAAAAATCTGGAATGCACCGGCGGCAACATCATGACAAAAGAGGAATTCGGGGACTTCCAGCTTCATCTGGAATACCGCTCTCCCGCTGATTTCAAAGGTTCGTGGGGCAACCAGGGCAATAACGGCGTCCTCGTTTTCGACAACGTTGAACTTCAGATCTTCGACAACTACACCGTCAACTCCTATTCAGACGGTTTGTGCGGCTCCGTTTACGGACAGTTCCCGCCGCTGGTCAACGCCTGTCTGCCGCCGGGAAACTGGCAAACCTACGACATCTTCTTCCGCGCTCCCAAGTACGACGCCAAAGGCAAGATGACAGAACCGGCTCGCGTTACCGCTTTGCTTAACGGACAGATGGTTCAGTGCAACACTGCCGTTTACGGCGGAACCGGACACGCCTGCCTGCCGATTCCGTTTAACGGACGCAAAACCGGTCACATCGGCTTCGGCGGACACGGCTGCCCGGTCGAATTCCGCAACATCTGGGTCATTCCAGCCCAAACCGCGGCGGCGCCCGACCTGACCAAACAGGAACCTATGTACAAGCAGTTCAAGCCGGAAACGACGCACCGCGTTCGAGAGAACATCGAATGGACGACGTCGTACATTCACAACTCGACCGACAACGCCCTCCCGCGCGCAATGTGCATCGGCGACTCCATCTGCAACGCCTATCAGAACAGAGTCAACAACCTCATTCGCGGCAAATACTACCACGGATTCTGGGCGTCGTCCAAGTGCGTTTCCGACGCCGACTACATGCGCTATCTCGACATTCTCATGTCGCAGAACAAGTTTGACGTCATTACGTTCAACAACGGGCTTCACAGCCTGCTGCAAACCAGCACGTCGACGGAAGAATACCGCAACTCCTACAAGCTGTGCGTCCAGTACCTCAAGGCGAAATTCCCGGAAGCCAGAATTTATATCGTTACCAGCACTCCGGTTAGAAACGAACAGCAAAACGCCCGCGCCGTCGAGCTGAACGAAATCGTCAAGCAGATCGCCAAGGAAGAGAACCTGCCGGTAATCGACCTGTACGAACTGACCAACGCCATGGACAAGAGCAACCTCTGGTCAGACGGCGTCCATTTCCAGGGACACGCCATTGACGCCCAGGCAAAAGCCATCGCCGACGCCATTTTGAGCAAGTAGGCAGTAGGCAGTAGAGGTTATCTCTCGTTGTTCCTCCCTTCAGCCCCCCCGGTTATTCGTATTAAAACTGGAATAATCGGCAATTTAATCTGCAAAAGTCCGAAAAATTTGATTTTTTCGGGCTTTTTTTATTTGACAAATTTAAAATCTCGATTATACTATATAATTGAGTATAATTATACTATTACTCAAAATAGGTTATTTTAGTAAAACGTTTAACATACACAAACAAATGAAACGCGCATTTACACTTGGATTGTTGGTTGCTTTGGCTGTCGTAACGGGCATAGCCAACGCAGAGATTATCGGAACTGACGACTTCAACGGCGGCAAGACCGGCTGGAATTATGGCGGCGGAACGTCGGGTAACTGGAGCGCCGACCTGACTCAGGACGGGAAAATGGTTGTCAGCAATACAACCACGTACATCACGTTTAACGGAACGGAAACGACAGGCAGAGTCCCTACGGGTTCAACAACGTTCAAAGTTGATTACACAATAACCGCTTTGAATACGGCGCAATGGTCTGGCGTTTCATTTTTCGCCACAGGCGCTGAAAAGTATTTTTGGGGTCGTTCCGGAAATAACGAGTATCTTAACATCGCGCAAGCCAATACAAATACGAATACCAGCGCTAAAGCTGAACAAGGCAAGACGTATACAATCATCGGTTCGCGCAGCGTGAGCAATAGAGCGTCCTATATGTGGGTTGTCGAACCGGGAACGGAACTGACGTACGCAGATTATCGTCGCCCGTCCGCCCAGGTTGGAACCGGCAACACCTACTCCGACTTAACGCGCATTCGTTTTGGCGCTGGATCGGGTGAAACAATTTCATACGACAATTTAACCGTCGCAACCAAAGCGTCCGACATTTTCGGCAAGACAACTTTTGACGAGAACAAGCCTCTGTTCAGCGAAACGTTTACAGGGTACAAAACCGGAGAACTCGTCAATCAGAATTATACCAACCAGGGCGGCTTGCCTGCCGCTAAATGGTCTGGCGATACGGGAAAAGCCTCTATTGTAACAACAGGTTTGTCTTATGACGGCTATCAGTCCGCGGCTCAAACCGGCGGCATGCTTGCCATGAATGGACAGTATCTGTACGTCGCTCCGGACGACATTCTCATGGACAGCGCAGGACTTCTCGCGTCCGACGGTTACTACGGCGGCAACGACGCGTCCGGCACGCTGTACATCGGGTTCCTCACGCAGTCAGACGCTTACCCGTCCTGGGGCGCCGCGATTCAGCTTTACAGAAGTTCCGGTTCAGAAATTCTCGGTATTGGGAAAAACGGTGGTTCCAGCACGTTCAGTATTTTCGGCGACGCGTCCGGAGGAGTTGTAGACCTCAACACAAACGGCGCAACGCTGGACGACAAAAGAACGCACTTGATTATCGCTAAAATTGACTATCAGCCCAACGCTAACGATAATATTACATTCTACTTTGACCCGGATTTATCCAAGCCGGAATCAGAACAGGCTGCGGCTTCGATAACAACGACCACCGGCAACGCTGCGTTTGACTCTTTGCGAGTCCGCAACGGCGGAAACGCCTCTGTCTGGAACGTAGACGAAATTCGCTTGGGAACGACATGGAATTCTTTGCTGCAAAGCAACGTCAATCCGTCAGAAAACGCAACAGCCCCGTTTATTAAAGAATCCTTCTCCGGTTATACGGAAGGCGCGATTACCGGTCAGCCCTATAAGGGAACAGGCGAAGCGTATAAGGGTTCGTGGGTTACAACCAACAACAACGCGACTATCGTTGCAAACGAGTCTCTGCAGTACGACGGCTGGGATTCTGAACCGGGTTATTTAAGAGTCAACAATTCTGAAGCAACAATGAGCTTGGACATGGATCTTCTTCAGGCTGTCAGACTCGTTGACGCCGACGGCAAAGTTGGCGGCGGAAGCGTTCAGGGAACAATTTATTACGGATTCCTGCTCAACGGCAATGGCGCTCGATCCTGGGCTGGAGGCGCGGAACTGTATCGCGACGGAGCTGAAATTTTTGGCTTGGCTCAGGTAAACGGGTATAGCGCATTCAGTGGATTCCTGAGAGACCCTAACGCCTCAAATTTTGATTTGAATTCCGCCAATCATGAAGAAGGCGTTGCTTACGAATGGGTTGACAATGAAGATCACCTGATTATCGCCCGTATTGACTTCAACCCGGATTCAACCGATCTTTTAACGATTTACTTTGACCCGGATTTGTCGCTTTCTGAAGCTGAACAGGACGAAGCGTTAAAAACGGTCAAAGAAGGTTTCAATCTGGCGTTTGACGAAATTCGGTTCCGCAACGGCGGGGCAACCTGGTTCTATGACGAATTCCGCATGGGTTTGACGTGGGACGCTCTTTTAAACAAAAGCAATCCAGAAGTTCCGGAACCGTCGACATGGGCGCTGCTGATTCTCGGCTCCGCCGGTCTGGCGTTCCGTATCGCGTCAAATTTGAATTTTACTAAAAAATCGCCGTCCCATCGTGGACGGCGCTTTACTTTTAGTTCAGAATTTGTTATAATAAAAGAAACGATAATTCGCAACCAATCATACTTTTCATTCAGGACGCATAATTATGAGACGTTTTTCTCTCGCTGTCGTTTTGGTTTTAACGCTCGCGTTATCCGCTTACGGTCAGAAGTTTCATTTCGGTTACGACGAAGACGATTTGGGAATTCCAGATGCGCCGGCGAGAACGAATCCGTTTGAAAATGCGTCCTCGGAAATGTCGAAGCCTAACGCCTCCTCGCGGAAAGACCCGTTCCGCAATCCCAACTTTGTCAAAACGCCCAAACAGCTGGCAATGGAATTTGCCGCGATTAAAAAGGCAAAGATTCAGTTTACCGGAGTTATGCCCGACGCGCCGCAGCCAGTTCTTAATTCGGCGTTTTCTGTTGTCCCCATGAAACGCGGGCAGGAAGAGCTGCGTTCTTTGATGATGTTTCGCGCTTTGGTGGGATTGCCGTTTGCCGACATGACGCTGGACAAAACGCAAACCGCTCACGCCGCCGCCGGGGCGCAAATACTGGCAATTATTGGTCATCTGGATCATACGCCTGAAAAGCCGTCCGGCATGAACGACGACGTCTATAAATGGGGATACAAGGGAACGTCTTCAGGAAACCTCTTTATGGGCGGCGGCGATAACGGCTGCCAAGGCAGCGTCCGAGCGTACATGAACGACTCCGACCCCAACAACATTAAAACTCTCGGGCACCGTCGATGGTGCATCAACCCGTATATGAAAACAACCGGGTTCGGCGAGAAGGGACGCTGGAGCGTAATGTACTCCTTTGATTCATCGCGTCCGAAAAACGAATTCGACTACAATTACTTTTCGTTCCCCGCCTGCGGTCTGACGCCGGTCAACATGTTTGAGGCGAACTGGGCGTGGAGTCTGGTTCTCAATCCCTCTAAATACCGCTATCTGGGCGACGACAAGTTCAAAATCAGCGTTACGCCCGCCATGTTCAACGCCAAAACCGCGGCGTTAAAGCGGCTGGACGTCAAAGCTCTGGAACTGGACAGCGTCAAAGTCGACCAAGCCGGCTACGGCGTCCCGCTGTGCATTATTTTCAGACCGTCCCCGGTTCAGGTTCAGCCCGGCATGGCGTACTGCGTTGACATCGACGGATTCGCCACCCCGCAAGGTCCGACGCACATTCAGTACTTTGTTGTGTTCTGCAAGGGGCTATGAGTATTGGTTATTCTCCTCTTACTAAAGTTTTTTGGAAAGAGGAGTTTGAGGGGAAGAACCTTTTTTTCAAAAAAGGTTTTCCCCTCATATAATAAGCCTTGAAAAAACTTCCCTAAAAGGGAGCCAGCTTGCTGGCGACCGAAAGTTTTTTCAAGGCTAGCGAAACGCCCGGAAAACGGGATAAACAAAGTCTTTTCGTGTTACATTGGACAAGGCGGCGCCTAAGGGCGCCGCACTCCCCGAACCTACGGTCTTCCCCCCGCCCAGCGGCGCGCTAAAATACTGACGATTATCAGCTGCAAGGCGTGATAGAGCATCGTCGGCAAAAGCAGGATTCCTGCCATGGCGGGGTCGGTCAGAATAATCTGGGACATTACCGCGCCGTGTACGAGCGATTTCTTTGACCCGCAAAACAGAGCAGTGATTGTATCTTCCCGATTAAATCTCAACGCTCGGCAGATTACGCCCATGATCGCATAGGCGACAAAAAACAGCGCGATCATTCCTGCCGACAGCGCAAAGAACGCCGGCGTCGACAAGTTTGAAAACTGTTCTTCTATAAACGAATTGCAAAACGACGTGTAGACGATCAGGATAATAACGCTTTGATCAAACTTGCTCAAGAGCTTTTTATGCGTTTGAGCAAAGGTTCCCCAGAATCGGTTCAGACTTACCCCAACAACGATGGGAACAATTACCTGAATAATCAACGAAATAAAAATGGATTGCAGTTCCCGCCCTGCCCCGGACTGGGCGTTGACGAAAATTGACATCCACAATGGCGTAATAAAAACGCCCAGCAGGCTGGAAATGCTCGCGTTGAATATCGCGCCGGGCACGTTCCCTTTAGCAATATTGACCATCACAACGGAAGACGACACGGTTGACGGCAGCGCCGAAAGGAAAAAAATTCCCAGCCAAAGGGTTGAAATGGAGCCGTCCGGCTGACGTCCAAAATAGTACGTCATCGGCAACACAACCAGCGGGAAAATGATAAACACGCCGCTTTGCGTTACCAGATGGAGCTTGTAATTGCTCAAACCGGAATAGATTTCAGACCAGTTCAGGCGCAGCCCATAGAGAAAGAAGATTACAGACACGCCCCAGTGCGCGACGTCCGACAGGGAAACGCCATGCCATTCCACTGCGCCCGGCGCTGGATACAGCCACGCCAGGAAAATCGCGATAAATAACAGGACGATAAACCCGTCCAGACCAAAACGTTTTAGTAAATCTTTCATAGCTTTACATTGTATCGCATTTGAAAAATTCGGGAATAGGGGCTGGGAGAGACGGCAAGAAAGCGTCAATTTGGGGTTGTTATTGCTATTATTCTAAAAATTTTTAAAAAATTTTCAAAAAAATTCACAAAAATCCCTGTGAAACCTATTTACCTATCAGGTAAATCGATTATAATAACCGATAAAGATTCCAATAAACAATCAAGGACATTTTATATGGAACTCCTGTTTACATGCACAAGAGTTGAAAAACTCTTTACCGACGGCAAAACCTTAAAGAGAAAGCACCCTGACGTTTCGTCAGACGTGGTCAAAAGGCGTCTGGAACAAATGCGCCTTGTAGACAACCTTCGGGATTTGCATTACATCCTTGCCGTCCCGCCTTTGAAATTGCACAAATTACAGACAAACGGCGACATTTTCGCCATTTGGGTTTCAGCCAAAAAGCGTCTGCTTCTGGAACCCAATCCTGACAAGCTTTCAAAACCGGTCAGACAGGCAGACTTAAAGGAAATTCAAAGCGTCATTTTACTTGATATTGGAGATTATCATTAATTATCCGTAACCGCATTTACAGAATTAACTATACAAGGAGACGTCATGTCAAGCGCCGCATACATCAAATACGAACCGCAATACGCAATATGTCCGGGAGAAACCATTCGGGAATCCATTGAAGCGTTGGGGCTGACTCAAAAAGAATTCGCCGCGCGATTGGGTATAACCGAAAAGCACCTCATTACCCTCATTAATGGCGATTGCGCGCTGACCAACGAAATGGCGCTCAAGCTGGAACACGCTACCGGAACGCCCGCTCGAATTTGGAATTCGTTCGAATCCGGTTATCGGGAACAGCTTACCAAAATCAAAATGGCGCAGGAAATTCAGGAACATTCCGACTGGTTAAAAGCCATGCCGTTTAAGGTAATTGCCGATCATTTAAAAATTCTCAATACAAAAAACATTACAGAAAAGTATTTTTCCATATTGAAATTTTTTGGCGTTGCCGATTACGACGCCTGGGAGAACAGCCGTCCGGCGATTGCGTACCGAAAAGGCGCTACGTTTAAGGATTCGTCTTTAAAACAGCATTGCGCCATTCAAACCTGGCTTCGGTTCATCGAACTGCAAGCTATGGAAATTGACGTCCCGGAATACAACAAAAGTCATTTTAAAAACGCGGTCGAGCAAATTCGAACGCTGACCACGCTTCAGCCGGAAGAGTTCATTCCCAAAATAGAATCGTTATGCAATCAGGCTGGAGTCGTCTTTATTCTGGAAAAAGAGATTCCAGGAGCGTCTGTCAACGGCGCGCTGCGATGGATTCGCCAAAACAAAACGCCGGTAATTTGCCTCAATTTGCGCGGTAAATACAACGACATCTTTTGGTTTACCTTTTTCCATGAAGCTGGTCATTTGCTCGTCGGGAAAAAAGAACTCTTTATCGACACCCCAGAGCAATACACTTCCGAAGAAGAAGACAAAGCCAATCAGTTTGCAGCGAACATACTGTTCCCAAAGCAAACGATCAACGAGCTGGAATCGCTTGAAACGGAAGAACAAATCAAGGAGTTTTCCAACAGAATCAACCTTCACCCCGGCTGCGTTGCTGGACAAATGGCTCATCGGAAATTGATTCCGTATAATTCGCCTCTGCTTCAGCTTCGCGAAAAATATCAGTGGGACAATTTGGAAGAAGACGTTCAGGAATCGGATAATTAAAACAAAAATACGCAACAGGTTGTTTTTCAATTTAATGTTTAATATCCGAGAAAAACAGTTTTTTCGAAAAAATTTTTTAAAAATCGATAAAAATTCTAAAAAAGCGTCTTGTAGAAGAAACTGGATTATAGTATTATAATTATAATAAAATTGTCAGTAGCGAGAAACTACCTACTTCGAGCGCACGGCTCTACGGTTAAAAAAGTTTCCCCGAATGTTATCGGTTACAATCGCTGCATTTATATTTCCCTGGTTTAACAGAAAGGTTTTTATCACGATGTCCCAAGGACGTCCCTATCCACGCAAAGATTCGTCTCCTAAACAGCGAATTAACGAACAGATTCGCATTTCCGAAGTTCTCGTTATAGACGAGAAAGGAGTTTCACGCGGCGTTATGCCTACAAAAGAGGCTATTAAACTGGCAGACTCCGTCCAGTTGGATCTTGTAGAAGTTGCACCAAACGCCAAACCGCCTGTATGCAGAATTCTGGACTACGGCAAGTACAAGTATGAACAAAACAAAAAAGCCAAAAGTCCGCAAAGCAATCAGATTAAAACCAAGGAAATCCGCATTAGTCCAAATATTGGCTCGCACGATATGTTGGTGCGCATCAATCAGGCGAAAGGGTTTATCAACGACAAGTGCAAAGTTCAGGTTACGATGACCTTTTCCGGTCGGGAAATCATCTACGTTGACGAGGGAGAAAAGCGAATCCAGGAACTGGTAGAAGCCCTCAAGGACATCGCCCGCGTCGACTCCATGCCAAAACGCATGGGTAAAAAGCTGACCTGCATTCTCGCTCCGCTGAGCCTGCCCAAGTCGTCTTCCTCAGACGCCAATAAAAAACCGGCTGCCAGTTCAGAAGACGGGGCGGCTCGCCCAGCAGACGCTCCGCGTCCTCCGCGCCCCGCTGGAGACAGACCGCGTCCCTCAGACGGTTCTCGACCTCCGCGACCCGCTGGAGACAAACCGCGTCGCCCCGGCGGACCTTCCCGTCCCAGCAACGGCGGGAACAGCGGTTCCAGTTCAAGACGACCGCAATAAAATCATATCTATCCAATACATTCTAAGCTCGCGGATTACAGTCTGCGAGCTGTTTTTATGCGATTTCCGATTTTCAAAGAGTTTTTTCAAAGAGGATTATCCATGTTCATAAATTCTTTTTTCAGACGTTTTTTGAATGTCCTGTTTACGTTGACGCTTTGCGTTCCGTTGTTTGCTCAGACCATTGCGCCGGACGAACAGAAATTGGCAGACGTTGCAGCGGGCAAAGTTGCTCAGGCGCACGCGATTTGGTGGGGATTCGACGCCAACGACTCTACCGCCCAGCTTCAAGCGGCTTTGGACTGTAACGCGCCGGTAATCATCGTGGACTGTCCTGTTATCGACGGCAAAGCGTACCCATGGATTGTTCGACCGCTGGACGTCAAGGGAAATCGGGAGATCGTCTTCGCTCAAAATGCGGAACTGCTCGCCAAAAAGGGCGAATTTCTCGGGAAAGCCGATTCTCTGGTTAAAATCGTCGGGCAGTCCAACGTAACGCTCCGCGCTGAAAAAGCCGGGACGGCGACGCTCCGAATGAGAAAGACCGATTACCATCAAGCCCCGTACCAGAAAGCGGAATGGCGTCACGCGCTGAATATCAAAAGCTCGTCCAATATCGTCGTTGACGGCTTGAACATGGTCGATTCCGGCGGTGACGGCATCTATCTGGGCAAGTCCATGCACGGCGTTACAAACAAAAACGTTACAATTCGCAACGTCGTCTGCGACGGAAACAACCGACAGGGAATCAGCGTCATCACAGCCGAAAATCTGCTCATTGAAAATACGATTCTCCGCAACACGTGGGGAACCGCGCCGCAGGCGGGAATTGACTTCGAACCGAATCAGGACGACGAGAAGCTCGCCAACTGCGTCATGCGAAACTGCGTCTGCGAGAACAACGCCGGCGCCGGCATCGACATGTACTTGCCCAATCTCAAACGCAAATCCGGCGACGTCGGCATCGTTCTGGACAACGTCGTTTCCCGTAACAACGGCAGAGCGTCCGTCGCGCTGACGGTAAACAATACTGAAGCCGAGTCCCTGACCGGGCGAATCGTCATTCGCAACTGCCGCTTTGAAAACGACCGCGGAGGGATTCAGATTCGCTCTTTGGCGCAAAACGGCGCGACTGTCGAAGTTGAAAATACAACGCTCAAAGGCTGCAGCATTCTCCCAAACGAGAAGAACTCTGCGTATCAAAGCCCGATTCTGCTTTCTTCCAGACCCAATGACGAAACCGCGTTTGGAACTGTTACAATTAAGAACGTAACAATTATCGACAACTGCACCGGAATCGACGGCGAGCGACCGCTGATGGAATTTAAGGACTATTCCATCAACGGTTACGGCGTAAACAACGTCAGCGGGTCTTTCAAGCTCATTTCCAACGGTTCTGAACAAACCTTTGAGCTTGACAAAAGCGACGTTCTAAAGCTCTTTCCGGCAATTAACGCTCGACAGATTCCCCGTTTGAAAGTCGACACTCAAGCGCTCGTTCCCGTCAACGCCGCCGCCGATTCATCAAAAGAATTCGACCGGATTTATTGCCGTCACCAGGCGCAGTACTGGCTCTATGCGAAAAGCGGTCAGGCAGTGAATTTCGTCCTTGAACAGCGCCGCGTCGGACGTTCCGACCCTGCCGTCAAGCCGGTTCTGCTCACAACGCCGTCCGGCAAGACGACCAAACTCCCGTCTACCGAGATGGGCAAGCTGAAAGAATACGCATTTACCGCGTCCGAAACCGGCGTTTACATGATTGACGTTGAAGTCGGCGCTCATGCCGTCGCGATGCGAGAATGTAACGTCCCAGTTGCAATTAACGGCGCGACCCCTGTTCATCTGGTTTACTCTGTTGGAAGTCTGTATTTTTACGTACCGGAAGGAACCAGGGAATTCGGCGTCAAGGCGTTTGGGTCAGGCGCTGAGCAAGTCAAAGTAACGATTTTCGATCCGGCGGGAAATCAGGTTTGGCAACAGGACAACATTTCCGCCGCCGTCGGCTACTTTACGGACGAGGGAACAACCCCGCCCGCCGGCGTCTGGAGAATTCACTTTGACCGCCCGTCGCAGGGAGTTCTGGAAGATTTCGGATTTGTCCTCGTGGGAGTCCCGTCCCTTCCGGGTTCGAACCCCGACGCGCTGTTAAAAAGCAAGGAGTAAATAACTCATGAAATACACACTCAGCGAAAAATACAATACGCCTGAACTGCAGTCCAAAATTATGGGGCCGAACCCTGTCAAGCTGGAAGAGGAGCTGCTGCAGGGTCATCAAATTCCTGCTGGAGCCATCGTCTGCGACCTGGGCAGCGGCATGGGTCTGACGTCTCTCTTTCTGGCGAAGGAGTACGGGTTTACGGTCTACGCCTGCGACTTGTGGAGCGACCCGGCGGAGAACCAGTCGTTCTTCGACGCCATGGGCGTTCCCCGCAGTCAGATCGTTCCCGTCAAAGCCGATGCGACCAGTCTGTCCTTTGAAAAGGACTTTTTCGACGCCGTCGTTTGCGTCGATTCCTATAACTACTTCGGGCGCGATGGCGATTATCTGGACGAGAAACTTCTCCCGTATGTCAAAAGCGGCGGACTGATCTATATCGCCATTCCCGGCATGAAGCGGGACTGTCACAGCGCTCTGCCGCCGGAACTGCTCCTGTCCTGGACGCCGGAACAGCTGGACTACATTCACGACGCCGCGTACTGGACAAAGATCATGGAAAGCTCCAAAGACGCTGAAATTCTTTCGATAAAAGAGATGGAAAGTAACGAAGAAGTTTGGGCAGACTGGCTCCGTCAGGAAAACGAGTACGCCATCGGCGACCGAAAAGCCATCGAAGCCGGCGGCGGGAAATACCTGAATTTTATTGCTATAGTATTGAGGAAGAAGGCGTAACCGGCTCGCGGCAGTCCCCTGCCGCCATAGAAATCTCACGCAAAGTCCGCAAAGTTCGCAAAGTTTTAAAAATAACTTGGCGTACTTTGTGTGTTTAAAAAAATAGCAAGGAAAGAGCAAGCGACCAACGGAAGCGCATTTCGGCAAACGTGCGGTAGCGCGGATTGGGTGCGGCGCCTCGCCGCCCGTGGGTGAAACCCCATAGGTATCAACTTAAGAGGAAGTAATTATTGTTTGTGATAATTGTTTTTTATTGAGTCGGTCGTACAATAAAGGGTCTGTTA
>CACXSS010000148.1:0-8432 GCA_902770245.1 uncultured Planctomycetota bacterium
GCTCAAACGGGCTGCAAAGCTTATTACGATCTTGACGAAATGCTTAAAGACCCTGACGTTGAAGTCGTTACAATTGGAACGCCGTCAGGAGCGCACCGCGACCCGGCTGTCAAAGCGGCGCGGGCGGGTAAGCACGTCATCGTCGAAAAGCCGCTGGAAATCACGCTCAAAAAGTGTGACGAGATCATTACTGAATGTGAAAAGGCGGGCGTCGTTCTGGGAACGATCTTCCCGTCCCGATTCCACGATTCGAGCGTTCAGATGAAAAAGGCGATTGACGCCGGACGTTTCGGCAAGCTGACCATGGGCGACGCCTACGTCAAATGGTTCCGACCGCAAAAGTACTACGATTCCGGCGCATGGCGCGGGACGTGGGCGCTCGACGGCGGCGGCGCGCTGATGAATCAGGCGATACATTCCGTCGACCTGCTTTGCTGGCTCATGGGTCCGGTTGTCGAGATTCGCGCTCAATGGGGCTTGCTCGACCACGTCAATATTGAAGTTGAAGACACGGCTGTCGCGACGCTGCGGTTTGCCAACGGAGCGCTGGGCGTTATCGAAGCGACGACCGCGGCGTATCCCGGCTCGTTAAAGAAAATCGACATCTCCGGTTCAGCCGGTTCCGCGACGCTGGAAGAAGAAGACCTGATTCGCTGGGAATTCGCCAAGTCCAAGGCGTGTGACAAAGCGATTCTCGAAGGCATGGCGTCCAAAAAGAGCACCGGCGGCGGCGCAGCCGACCCGGCGGCAATTGGATTCCAGGGACACGCCAAGCTCTTCGCCGACGTCCTCAAAGCCATCAAAACCGGCGGCAAACCCGCTATTGACGGCATTGAAGGCCGCCGCGCTACAGAAGTCATTCTCGGCATTTACCAGTCTGCTGAAACCGGAAAACCCGTTCAGCTCCCGCTGGTTAAAGACCCTGTACTCAAAGCGCGAAAGAACGGAAAAGTTTCCCAATAGTTACAACCAACAACTATCGTTGACCGCTTGCGTTAATTACTAATTACTCATTACTAATTACTAATTAAACATGACGTCGTTATTTTCAGAATCCGAATCGGAAAATCGGGCGAAAGCTCTGCCGCTGGCGGCGAGAATGCGTCCGAGAACGCTGGCAGAATTTGTCGGTCAGGAGTCTTTCCTGGGAGAAGGAAAGCTCTTGCGCCGATTGATTCTGGCGGACAGGGTCGGTTCTGTCATTTTCTTCGGTCCTCCGGGCACCGGAAAAACGACGTTGGCGCAGCTGTTGGCAACGGAAACAAACTGTCACTTCCAGCAAATCTCCGCTGTTACATCCGGGGCGAAGGAGCTTCGCGACGTCCTCTCGCACGCCTACGATTTACTCAGCCAAACCGGGAAACGGACGCTGCTGTTTGTAGACGAAATCCATCGGTTCAACAAATCCCAGCAGGACATTCTCCTTCCGGACGTTGAAAACGGGATTGTTACACTTGTCGGCGCGACGACGGAAAATCCGTACTTTACCGTCAACAACGCCTTGCTCAGCCGAAGCCGAATCTTCCAGTTCCAACCGCTGACAAACGAAGACATCAAAACGATTCTTCATCGGGCGATTGAAGACAAAGATCGCGGTTTGGGAAACTGGAATATCAACCTTCACGACGACGCTGCGGACTTTCTGGCGGAACTGTCCGAAGGCGACGCGCGCCGGGCGCTGTCAGCGTTAGAAATCGGCGTCCTGTCAACCATGACAGATCCGATTGAGTTCACTCGGGAACTGGCGGCGGAATCCATGCAGAAAAAAGCCGTTCAGTACGACCGCGACGGGGATCAACATTACGATACGATTTCCGCCTTGATTAAATCCGTTCGCGGGTCAGACCCTGACGCTGCGATTTACTGGCTGGCGAAGATGCTCGAAGGAGGCGAAGATTTCCGATTCCTCACCCGGCGGCTGATCATTCTCGCCAGCGAAGACATCGGCAACGCCGACCCGTACGCCCTGCAAATGGCGGTTGCCTGTTCGCAAGCCTGCGAACAGATCGGGCTGCCGGAAGCCCAGCTTGTTTTAGCTCAGACGACAATTTATCTGGCGTTGGCGCCCAAATCCAATTCCGCCACAATGGCAATCGGCGCGGCGAGAAGCGACGTCCGAAACGGAAGAACAATTCCCGTTCCACGTCATTTGCGCGACGGTCATTACAGCGGCGCGAAGAAAATGGGAAACGCTATTGGATACAAGTACGCTCACAACTCGCCCGACGGCATCGCTCAGCAAGACTATTTGGGCGTTGACAGAGAGTACTACATTCCCACAGACCGCGGGTACGAAAAACAAATGGCGGCACGGCTGGAGTTTATTAAAAAGAAATTGAAAGGGGAAGACTAATCATGACAGATCAATTTGACCCGTATTATCAGTGGTTAGGCATCCCTCAGGAAGAGCGACCGATAAACAAATATCGACTGCTTGCCTTGCAGCTGTTCGAGTCCGACGAAGACGTTATCGCCAACGCCGCCGACCGACAGATGGCGTACATTCGTACGTTTCAAAGCGGCGCTCATTCTGCCGAGTCGCAAGCGCTACTCAACGAGCTTTCAAGCGCCAGAGTAACTCTGCTCAACAAAGATTTAAAAGCGGAGTACGACCAACAGCTTCGCCAGACGCTGAGCGCTCAAGAAATGCGTTCAACGCCCCCGCCGGTTCCGGGACAGAATACATCTTTACCGGTTCCTCCGCTTGCCCCATCGGTATCCAGACAATCCGCTCCGCCCGCCCCGCCGGTAGTTCAGCCTCCGGTACAGAAACTGGCAAACTTTGATTTTTCTAAAACCGATAAACCCAAAGAGAAAAAAGGCAAACGCAAAACGGCTAAATCCCGAATCCTGAAAGCGATCGCCTTCTTCCTGGTTCTGGTTATATCCGCAGTTCTTTACTTAGCCATCTCGGGAACGCCCGTTCCTTATTCGCCCAAAAACGAAACTGTAATTAAGGTTTTGAACGTCTTGCATATTAAATACAAGAATCCCGACGCCATCGTAACGCCAGATTCTGCAAATTGACCAGTTTCACAAACAGCGCCTCGCCGCCCCCCCTTGAATTTTTACAGAAATCGGTTATACTTTCCACTTTCAATTGAATCTCGAATGGGGATACTATGTATCAACCATTCCACAGACGAGAACGTATGCGCGTGTTGTACGTCAAGGGACCTGCCCCCAGCCGCCGTCTGGCAAAAGCGTTTGCTTTTGTGGCAAAGAGATTCGCACTAGCCAATATTAAGGAGAAATTCTGTGGCAGTTCGCATTCGCATGAAGCAGATGGGTCGCGCCCATCGTCCGTACTACCGTATTGTAGCGGTAGATTCCCATAGCCCTCAGTTTGGTCGCGTTTTGGAAGAATTGGGAACTTACGACCCCGCCGTTCCGGAAACCGACGCTCGCGTTACTCTGAAAAATGAACGCGTTGCTTACTGGATGTCTGTTGGCGCTCTTCCGACCGAAAAGGTTGGCGTTCTTATCAAGAAATACGGTCCCAATGGAACCCATCTTGAAGCTCAAAAAGCAGCCGTAGAACGACTTGCCAAAAAGCGCGCTCGCGTAATCCCGGCTCCGAAAGCCAAACCGGCTCCCGCTCCCGCAGCTGAAGCCCCTGCTGAAAAGCCAGCTGAGTAAATTATAAACAACAGTAATCAAATAAATCAGGTTTAGTCCTTCAATGCGGTTTGACATCCTCACTCTGTTTCCGGAGATTTTTTCCGGATTTTTATCAGAAAGTTTGCTCAAGCAAGCGCAGGACAACCAACAGTTGGAAGTTCATTTGCACAACTTTCGCAACTGGACTCACGACCGACACAACACAGTCGACGACCGTCCCTTCGGCGGAGGTCCTGGAATGGTTATCATGCCCGGTCCTTTAATCGACTGCGTGGAAGAAGTTCAGACGCTGACGGAGCCTCCCGCTCACATCCTGTTAACTTCTCCGCAAGGCAAACCGCTTAAACAGATTGATATCGAGCGATTCGCCCAACTTCCGCGCATTATGATTATTTGCGGAAGATACGAAGGATTTGACGAACGCATTTCTCAAATTCTTCAGCCCGAAGAAGTGTCGCTGGGAGACTTTGTTCTCAACGGCGGCGAGGTTGCCGCGATGGCGATTGTCGAAGCGGTCTTTCGGCTTCTTCCCGGCGCGTTGGGAGATCAGCTCAGCGCGGTTACAGATTCCTTCTCCTTTGGAGATCGGCTTCTGGAAGGTCCGCAGTACACTCGCCCGCGAGAATACCGGGGATTAACCGTTCCGGAAATCCTGCTCAACGGCAACCATCAAGCAATTGATAAATGGCGGTTAGACGAAGGGTTAAAGCGAACGATAGAACGCCGACCCGATTTGATTACTGAAGAAATTCAACGGAAAATTGACGAAGCGAACAAGCCCAAACGAAAGCGGAAAGCGCGTCCCAAAACTGACCCGGACGCAAACGCTTAAGTTCCGCAGTCCTCTTTGAGCGTTCACAGAAATTAAACTTAAAACAAATAAGAAAGGTAAGCAGCCATGAGTCAGGAAATTATGAATTTGGCAGTCCAATCCTGCCTGAAAAAAGACATTGCTAATTTCGAAATTGGCGATACTGTTGAAGTTCATTGCCGTATTCTCGAAGGTCAGAAAGAACGTATCCAGATTTTCTCCGGCGTTGTCATTGCCCGCAGCGGTTCTGGCGCCAGCGAGATGTTCACCGTTCGCCGCATCGTTCAGGGCGAAGGCGTTGAACGCAAGTTCCCGCTTCACAGCCCGAAAATCGCGAAGATCGTTGTTACCCGTTCGTCCAGAGTTAAGCGCGCCAAGCTGTACTATCTGCGTAAGAGAACCGGCAAGGCTGTCCGTTTGGAAGAACGCCGCAACACAAAGAAAGCCGACAAATAAATTTATCATTTGTCAGTTTTGACATCCAAAACAATAAAGCCGAGACGTTTTTAACGCCTCGGCTTTTTTTAGTTTGTTAATGAGATAATCAACTCTTTAGACGTAATTGTTTTCCTGAAAGGAAAAAGGGTGGGACGTCTGTCGCCAAACGTCCCTAGAAAACTCACTGATCGTCGTCGTCCAGATCGAATTCGAATTCTTCTTCATCGTCCAAACCGCCAGCGTTGTTCATCAGGTAAAGCATGAGTCCAGTCTGACCCATCTTGAGGATGCCGCCGTCGATTTCCAGCGAGAAGGTCGCTCCGCCATTGCCGTTCAATCCAGCGCTATACCAGATCTTACCTGTGTTTTCGTCAGCGCTTTCAGCAACAGCTTCGAGAATGTCTCGGGTGTCTTCACCGATGAACGTAAACTTGGAGAACGTGCTGATAAGTTCTTTGACGTTGAGCATGCCGTAATCCAGATATCCGTTCGGAACAGCTGCGTCATTGGAAGCGACTTTCTTGATCAGAGCAACGGCGTCTTTGCCAGCAGCCAGATAGAACGAGTCTTTGCCGACAGCGTAGGCAATCGTAATGTTGTCGCCGTAAATCGCCTGGATCGTCTTAACGACTTCCTTGAGCTGCTCAGCGTCGTCTTCGTCGTCCGCATCGTCCGCCTTCTTGAGCAGTTCTTTTGTAATCTTTTCAGTCGGAATAGTCGCAACGTTGAACGTCAGTCCTTCCCAGGTTTCTGCGTCGGCTTTGCAATACTTGCCAGCGTCTTTGACCGTTTCTTTAATCCAGTCTTTGATAACTCCGTCAATCGCTTCGATGTTAGCGCCCTTGGAAACGGTAACAAAGCTGATGTCGTCCGTCTTGAAATAGACGGCGGCGCCAGACTTGGTAACTTTACCGTCGTTGGCTTTAACAATGTCTTCGATAACAGCAGAAGTCTTTTCAATCAAGGAATTTAACTTTTCTTTGCTGATCTCAATTTCGTCATCGCTGTCAGCAATCGCTTTCAGAACAAGGTCTTTGTACACTCCAAGAATTTCCAGAGTTGACTTGGTTTCTTCCGGAATGCTGACTTCGGAGCTGTATCCAGTCGCGTCGTCGAGAACAGCAGCTCCCAGACCGGTTTGTCCTTTGTAAGCTTCAAACGCTTTGGCGGTATCGGTATTTTCAACCGGGGTAACGTCGAAATCGAAACGAAGAACGTTCTTTTTGCCGTCAAAAGCAGCTCCAATTACAACGGATTTGAATTCATAAAGCAATTTCTTGAACTGCTTCAGCTGAGCGCTCTGAGAATACTTTTGAACTTTTCCCAAGAGATCTTCATCGTCAACTTCTTCTTCGTCGTCGTCTTCATCGTCTTCGAGATTGGCGGCTTCAGCAGCTTTGATGCCGTTTTCAATCTGTTCTTCAACCCACTTTTTGGCAGATTCCGGAACGGCGTCGATGTTCAGCTTGGCAGCCAGAAGGTACTTGGACGGCAGATCGCCCAGCGCAGCAGCCGGATTCTGGGGAAGATCGAGAAGCAAAGAAGTTTTGCCGGAAACGAATGTCCAGCCATTTGCAGTTACAACGTAAACGGAGTTTTCGTTATATGTAACTTTTTTCATTTCTACGCCTTTGACGGTGGTCGTTTCCACTTCAACAAGGTCATTGTCTTCCAGTGCGTCAAAGAGAACTTTCTGATCAGAAAGCGGAACAAAAGCAAGGAACTCAGCGCCGTCAACTTTGCCGTCCTTTTCTTTCAAAAAGACCAAAGCTCCAGAGGGCTTGGACTTGTCGAACGCCTTGAGATTGTCGCCCAACTGCGTTTCGAGAAGCTTGGGAACAACTGCCAGCTGATCGTTGTCGAGCATTTTGGCAAGCGTTTCAACACTGCCAGCAAGGGTTTCATAGCTGCCAATGCTGATCTGAGCAACCGGGTCAGCCGCCTGAATCTGAGACGCGCCAAATGTAAACGCCATTAACAGCGCGGCAAACAATGCGAAGATTTTACGAGTCATGAAAATATCTCCATTAAATTGATTAAATGTTCTTTTCGCGACAGACGCCAAACGCCTTCAAACGCGAATCGATATATCTTATACACATCTCGGAGCAAAAAAGTTTTGCTATTATACTATAATTTTTAAAATTTTTACTATATCAACCACAAATTATTATAGGTGTTTCTGTTATAATTTCGGGAGAACGGAGTCCTGTCTCCTTTTCACCCCCCCTTTATGATTGCTGTAAAATAGTTAAAATGGTTAAAAACAAACGTTTTCAGCTGTTATTCTGGAATGTTTATGGGTCATAGCCCCTTGCAAATAATCGCTCTATACGTTATAATATGGTATAAGACAATTATTTTAAAATATAATTTATTGTATCTCCGATATGAATACTTCCAGATCCCAATTTTTCCAAGCGCCGCTGGCTCCCTGCGGAGCCGTTCGACAGCCGGTATTTAATCCGTCGCTGCTGGCGGCGGACTTCGCCTGTCTGAAACGCGAGATTCGCGCTTTGGAACAGGCTGGGGCGGAAGTTTTACATTTGGATATTATGGACGGTCATTTCGCGCCGAACCTGAGTTTTGGCGTCCCGGTGGTAGAGGCTGTCAGAAAAACAACTGATTTGCCTCTGGACGTGCATTTGATGCTGACCAACCCGGAAGACTTTCTGGTTCCGTTTCGCAAAGCGGGAGCGGACTGTCTGACCATCCATATAGAAGCCGTTCCAGACCCGACCCGTCTTTTGGATCAAATCCACAAGCTGGGCGCCGGAGCAGGGTTAGCCGTCAACCCGCCAACAGACATTGTTGTTCTGGAACCCTATTTAGAGCTGTGCGACCTTGTACTTACAATGTCGGTCATGCCCGGTTTTGGCGGTCAGAAATTCAATCCCGTCGCGCTGGACAAGCTGTCCTGGCTCAGGAAAAACGCTCCTGACCGGGTTTGGCGGTCCGTAGACGGCGGAGTAAACGAAAGCACGATTCGTTCCTGCGTTGAAGCCGGCGCGAATTTACTGGTCATGGGAACCGCTATTTTGGGTCATCCAGACTACCGCGATCGTTTTGAATTTCTGCGGGACAAGATTGCCTCACGACAATGATTACTATCGTTTTAATTCATCCTGGATGTACGTCGTTCGACATTGAACAGCGGATTCAGGGAAATTTAAGCGTCCCACTCAATCGAATGGGAAAAGAGCAAATTGCCTCCCTGGCAAACGAACTCAAGGCGAAACGACCGGAAGTGATTTACTCTCCGGAAATGCAGCCGGATTGGGAATGCGCTCAGACATTGGGAACCGCTTTGGAAACCCCGGTAGTCGCCGTTTCCTGTTTGCAAAACGTCAACATGGGGCTTTGGCAAGGCATGGAAGTTGAAGAACTTCATAAATGTCAGCCGACAGTATATAAAGAGGGGAAAGAATCCCCCTGGAACCTTTGCGCTCCTGCAGGAGAAACGCTTCAAGACGCGAAAAAACGCGTTGTCGGCGCCATTAAAAAATTGTCAAAAAAATGGGGCGACAACTTTTGCGCCGCCATTGTCGCCTCCGAGCCGAGC
>CACXSS010000148.1:8445-11356 GCA_902770245.1 uncultured Planctomycetota bacterium
CTCCGAGCCGAGCGCGGGACTGATTCGTTTCGTTTTGAAAAACGGAGATTGTTCCAATCCAGACCTTTGGAATTTAACCCAATCTCAAGGAACTTTCGAGTTGATTGAGATTTCAAAAGAAGACCTCAGCAAGCTATAGAGAGGTTTTGAGTTATTGTTTTTTACGCTAGTACTTAGTGCTTAGTGCATAGTGCTTAGTACGCAAGCGCTCACCTCCCTATGCACTATGCACTAGGCACTATGCACTAACTTATCACTATGGACGAAAATTCAACTTGGCAAAATTCGGCAAAACACCCTAAACGCGGAGTTCCGGAAGGGCTTTGGGTCAGATGTCCCGGCTGTCAGGCGGTTATTTTCCGCAAGGAAGCCGACCGGCGTCTGGGCGTTTGCCCGGAATGCGAATACCATTGGTACGTTTCCGCTCGCGAACGAATCCGTCAGCTTATCGACGAGGGGACGTTTGAAGAATGGGACGCCCAACTGCGTCCAACAGACCCGCTGGAGTTTGTTGACCCCAAATCCGCGTACAGCGACCGAATCGTCAAAGAGCAGGCGAAAACCTCTCTCAACGACGCCATCGTCAGCGGGACAGGCATGATTCGCGCCCGCCGCGTTGCGATTGCTGTAACCGATTCCGCCTTTATGATGGGTTCGATGGGTTCCGTTGTCGGCGAACGCCTTACCAGAACCATCGAACAGGCGATTGACAACTCGCTTCCGCTGATTATCGTCAGCGCGTCCGGCGGCGGCGCCAGAATGCAGGAAGGGATTCTGTCCCTGATGCAAATGGCAAAGGTTTCCGCTGCGTTGGCGAGACTGGACAAAGTCGGCGGACTGTACATTTCCGTTTTAACCAACCCGACCATGGGCGGAGTCGCCGCCAGTTTCGCCTCGCTGGGCGACCTGATTTTCGCCGAACCGAAAGCCCTTATCGGCTTTGCCGGACCGCGAACAATCAAAGCAACCGTTCGTCTGGAACTTCCCCCCGGATTCCAAACGAGTGAATT
Source organism: uncultured Planctomycetota bacterium (assembly GCA_902770245.1). Classification (GTDB taxonomy): domain Bacteria; phylum Planctomycetota; class Planctomycetia; order Pirellulales; family Thermoguttaceae; genus RUG11551. The sequence continues at coordinate 9,456 of CACXSS010000148.1, forward strand.
TTTACTTGAACACGGTTATATAGACCGCATCGTCAAACGCGCCGACTTAAAGAGCGAACTGCTAGTACTTAGTGCCTAGTGCCTAGTACGCAAGCGATCCTCTCCCTATGCACTAAGCACTATGCACTAAAATTCATCCACTTTTTACTCACTCCAACCTACTACCATCATGCGCCATTTTATCAACCTGAGCGACTACACCGGAGAAGAACTGCTGAACATTCTGGACTTGGCTGACGACCTGAAAGGCCGGCTCAAGCGCGGGATTCGGGAACCGCTGTTTCCCAGAAGAACCCTGGCGATGATTTTCGAAAAACAATCGCTTCGCACCCGCGTCAGTTTTGACTGCGCCATGACGCATTTGGGCGGTTCCGCCATGTACCTTTCCGGCGCTGAAATCGGTTTCGGTCAGCGCGAAACCTGGAAAGAGTTCGCCAGCGTTTTGAGCGAAATGGTCGATCTGGTTATGGTTCGCGCCAAACATCATCAGGACGTTGTCAGCCTGGCGAAATACAGCACAATTCCCGTTATTAACGGTCTGACGGACTTCTCTCATCCCTGTCAGGCGATGGCGGACATCATGACGTTCCGGGAACTGCTCAAGGAGAAAACCGGGGCTAACAGCCTGGTCGGCAAAACCCTGGCGTGGGTCGGAGACGGAAACAACGTCGCGTTCTCGCTGGCGGAAATTTGCGGTTTGCTGGGAATTCGCTTTACCATGGGAACGCCGGACGGCTATCGATTTACCCCGGAAATGACGGACTATCTTACCCGTCACGTTCCAAATCTCAACATGACGGTTTACGAAAATCCCGCCGACGCGGTTAAAGGCGCGTCTGTCGTCTATACAGACGTTTGGGTTTCGATGGGTCAGGAAGATCTCAAAGAGCAAAAGGAAAAGGATCTTCGCCCGTACCAGGTCAACGAAGAACTCATGGCGAACTGCCCGGATGCCTGGTTCATGCACTGCCTGCCGGCGCGTCACAATCTGGAAGTAACAGATGGCGTTTTGGAATCCCCGCAATGCAAAATCTTCCAGCAGGCAGGCAACCGGCTCCACGCCCAAAAAGCCATCCTCGCCGCCCTCATGCGCGAACAGGACGCCGACGGCTGGGCGAACTAGGCGTTTTTACGTCACAGCTAGCTGTGAAGAAATAATAATCTAAAAACTACAGCCCACGCCTTCCGGCGTGGGTTTTTGTTGATAAATCCGGGGGAATAGTTTTCGAGTTCAAAGGCACGCGTATAAATAACAGCGAATAGAGAAGAAAAACACAAAGCCCCGATAGCGTTTAGTTATCGGGGCTTTTGTTATTGTATAAGGCTAAACTACGGGAACGTCAGGGGTTCTATTATAGACTGATTCTTCGGAAGTTGTACTATCAGGTTCTGGATCTCCGAATAATGCTCTGTCAATTGCACTGTTAATCCCTGAACAACAAACAAAAATTGAATACAAAAACAATACCGTTAGTATCACCGCTACAACAGTCCATATTCGGGCATTTCGTTCCTGACGTTTTTTCTCGGCTTCAATCTCATCTTTGTGTTCTTCCTCCCACTTCTTCCTTTCCGCTTCCTGTCTCTCTCTTTCAGCCTTAGCCTTTGCCTCCGCGGCTTCCCTGTCTTTTCGCGCGATTTCCTCTTCAGCTGCCTTCATTCCTCGCTCAATCGCTTCTTCTTCCATCTTTCTATCATAGCCATATTGCCATGCTTCTTGTAACCTCGGGTGAGTTTTTGCCGGGTCTGGATAATTGTTTTCTGACATTGTAATCTCCTTAATACTTATTAGGGAATCTACCTTAAGTGTACCTGCTAGCCACTATATCTGGTTTGACTCTAAACATTTTACTTCAGCTGTTGTCAACCATTCATGTTCAAGTCCCATTATGTTCTATTAT
>CACXSS010000149.1 GCA_902770245.1 uncultured Planctomycetota bacterium
GGCGACTTCGAACTGCTCATTGAATACAACACGGTTGCAAAAGCTGACAGCGGCATTTATCTTCGCGGCACGCCCCAAGTTCAGATTTGGGACTACACCAAAGAAGGCGGAAAATGGGGAATTGGAGCTGACAAGGGTTCCGGAGGTCTGTGGAACAACAAAAAGCACGCCGCTGATCCGTTGGTTTTGGCTGACAAACCGTTTGGAGAATGGAATCAACTTCGCATTGTTATCAAGGGCGACGTTGTCAACGTTTGGCTCAACGGAAAGCAGGTTGTTAAAGACACCGTCATGGAAAACTACTACGATCGCAGCAAACCGCTTCCGGCAGTCGGCGACATTCAGCTTCAGACCCACGGCGGTCAGATTCGCTGGAGAAACATTTTCATCAAGGAACTCTAAACAGTTTCTAAGGAAAGAGCAGGGCGGGGCTTTAATCGAGCTTATCCCCGACGTCTCTTTCGGACGAATAATAAAATAACGTTTAGCGGTCAGTTGATAAGCGTTTGCTTCCTGACCGCTAATTGTATGATATGTTATCTGTTTTTTTCATATTAACATTTGGCGGTTTTTGTTATTATAGAAGAAATTTGTATAGAGTAATTGTCAGTATTTATATTTTACAGGTCAGCTTTTCATTTGGCGATTATGAAATCGTATTTTTTAACCCAAATAATCAATAAAGTCGGTAAAATCGGTAAATAAAAAGTATTTCTAATTGAATTTGTTAAAAAAATGTGGAAAATTTCTAAAGAATTGTTTATTAGTTGGAACTTTTCCGATTATAATAGTTCTAATAACATACAGAGAAGCATAGTTTTAAACTATTTTCAAGAAAATCTCCACAAAAGTGAAAACACGAGTTATACTATGCTGTATGAAGTAGTATAAGATTAAAAGTCTAAATATATATAGACTAAAAAACAGGGCAAACACTTCATTCGACAGGCATTTCGACTGTCAACCAGTTCGTAACGTACATTAATCCCGCGTTTTAGTACGCAAAACACTCAATTTGTAAAGGAGTTACTCCATGAACCTTTGGAGCTCATTACGTTCGTTATTCAGCGTTGCCGCCAATAATTCGACTTCCTCTCGCAAGGGCAAAAAAGCTCTTGAACTCAAACCTCGCAATCATCTTATTGAACAGTGCGAAGACCGCGTTCTTTTGAGCGTGTCGCCGACCGGTCTGGACGACGTCTACGGTTCAGAATCCATCCGTCAGGCGATTATCACTGCGTCCAATCTGGACAGGTACGATTCGGTGGACATGTCCAGCGTAACCAAATGGGTCGTTGGCGTAACCAATCGGACTGACATCTCAGCCATGGCTGGCAAGTACGGCGCCACCAACCTGGGCGAGACAATTCTCAACAACAGCTACGTTTGGGAATTCTCCACCAACACGGCTTGGGAAACGGCGGCTAACTACCTGCAAAACGCAACGGGCGTTGATTACTTCTACCCGTTGGTTCCGCTTTCTTTGAAGACGATGGCGATTGACGACCCGCTGTTCCAGTATCAGTGGGGCTTGGACGACTTCAGCGTCGGCAACGCGGGCATCAACGTCGAGGGCGCCTGGCAGTACGCGACCGGGGCTGGCGTTTCTGTTGTCGTTATTGACCAGGGTACAGAATATACTCATGAAGATTTGACGGATCGCTACGACGCTTCTTTGTCATACGACTTTATCGATAAAGACTCTAACCCCATGCCGGAAGACGCAACGGAAAATCACGGTACGGCTGTTTCCGGCATTATTGGCGCCAGCGCCAACGGTTTGGGCGGCGTTGGCATCGCTTACGACGCCACTTTGGGCAGCATTCGTCTGATTACAAGCGACGAAAACGCTGAAACGTACGACGTCAGCGCTGAAGAATCCGCCAACGCTCTGATTTACGCGCTGGATTCCGTAGACGTCTACAACAACTCTTGGGGGTTAACTTTGTACGATCCTTACTACGGAATGGCTATTTACTCCCATGCAGACATAGATCCTCTGGAACGGGCTGCTATTGAGAAGGGAATTACAGAAGGGCGAGACGGAAAAGGGGCGATTTACATCTTTTCTGCGGGAAACGACGGCGAAGGCAATATCGACGTCAACATGTCGGGCTATTCCAATTCACGATATGTTATTACCGTCGGGGCTGTCAATCAGGACGGTTCAAAGTGCGATTACTCCAATACGGGAGCGTCGTTGCTGGTCGTAGCGCCATCAGGCGGAGATCATAAATACGACAAGGCTGGAGAATATCTCAATACGACAATCGGAACGACGACGACCGACCGCATGGGCGAAGCCGGGTACAACAACTATGAAATGGATCCGGAGTTGGTCTATCCGATTGAGGACTACGAAGACCAGAACTATACTAACCGGTTTAACGGTACGTCTGCCGCCACTCCGGTTGTTTCTGGCGTTGTCGCTTTGATGCTCGATGCAAATCCCAGCCTGACCTGGCGCGACGTTCAGCAGATTCTGGTTGACACGTCCATTCAGGTTGACGCCTCCAACGAAGATTGGACTACCAACGGCGCGGGCTACAATATCAGCTACAATTATGGCTTTGGTCTTGTCAACGCCAAGGCGGCTGTTGAAAAGGCTTTGAACTGGGAAAACCTTCCTGAAGAACTTCACACGACCGCTTACTCTATTGATACGCCTGTTACAATTGGCAAGCAGATCAGTTCAACCATTTCCATTACCGACAAGACCATCAGCTCTTTGGAAACGGTTGAAGTTACAGTCAACATCACTCACCCGGAAGAAGGCGATTTGCTCATCGAATTGATTTCGCCAGACGGCACGGTTTCTGTGTTGGCTCAAGACAGATTTGTTTATTTCCCTGACGGCGGATATGACAACTACACGTTCTCAACCAAACGTTGCTGGGGCGAACAGGCTCTTGGCGATTGGACTCTGAGAATTACTGATAAAGGTTATTTGAGAACAGGCGTATTAAACGACTGGTCGATTAACCTGTACGGCAATCAGGGCGACATCGCACACGTTGGGCCGGACGTTGTTTCCGTGTTCCCGGACGCCGGCGAATCCCTTCTCAATTCTCCGACTCTGGATTACGCTCCAAACCAGCTTACCGTCCGCTTTACCGAAGGTCAGGAAATCGATCCCAACACGCTGGACGCCATCAAATTGATGTATCGTCAGAACGAAGGTTCTGAATGGGAAGAAGTTTCTCTGGGCTGGGTCGGCATCGGCGAACAGCCCAACGAAGTCATTCTTCGCCCGGCGTCGACGTTCCTTGACGGCTTGTATGAACTGATTATTGTTGGAACTGGCGACAGTCCGCTGCTTAACTCCAAGGGCTTTGAATTCCGTTACGATCCGGAACAGGACGCTGGCTCTGATTATACGTTTGACTTTGCCATGTCGATTCCGCTTCAGGTAACGGCTGTCGTTCCGATGCCTGTTGTAAACGGCGAAGTTAAAGGCGACCAGATTGAAGTTTACTTCAACGCCGACAAGACAGACAACAGCAACTACACAAATACACAGTACTATACGCTCTTTGCAACTCAGGACACCGCTTCTTCCATTGACGATTACCACGTCAATCCGGATTCCGTTGCGCTGGATACCGTTATTGACGGCGCAGGGCACACGGTCATGCGCGCTACGCTGACGTTCTCTGACGATATTAATAAGCTCTTTGGCGTTTACGGGTCTTATCGTCTCAAGGTTGGCGAAGTCTACAATAACAGCGATACCGAAGAGTTTGACGACGTTGACGGCGAAGATTTCGAAGCGGGCGACGCGTTCCGCACCTCCAAAGACGTTTCCGGCTATTTCGCCACCACAAACGACGTCTATTCTTCCTTGATTATCAATGGCAACATTGACGTTAAGAAGGCGAACGCAGCGATTCAAACCATGATCGCCAGCGGCGGCGCTACAGCGGATGAAATCGAAGCTCTGATGGAGCAGATTTACGATTATACCAATCGCTGGCCGGGCGGAAACGACGAACCGGGACACGAAATGCGAACGACGTCTCTGGAAAGCACTGCCAACGTCGAACAGCATATTATGAACTGGGACTTCAACAGTTACGACGCTGAAGCCGGCGTTGTTACATATTTCTACAGCTTCCCGAAGTCAAACGGCCCGTACAACAACTATGTAACAGAGCAGCAAAAGAATTCGGTCAGACAAATCTTCCAGCTTTTGGGCGATTCCTGCGGCATTCAGTTCTTTGAATTGAAGACGCCGGACGACGGGTCTACTGTTACATCTGTTACATACAAAGGTACAGACTTCCCGGTAATCAGCTTCTTCGTTTCCGATTTGGCGCTTTTGGGCGGCGAAAGCGGACCTGGCGGCGTTGCCGGTTTGGGCGGCGGAACGTCAGCCTGCCTGGACCTTGCGGACTTTGGCAACACAACCAACTGCGAATACGGTTCCGGATTCTATTCCGTTGCAATGCACGAAATCATGCACTGCCTGGCGCAGGGACACACCTACGACCTCGACGGCTCCACGATTATGGGCGCCAGTACAAAGGAATTCTATACTGGTTCGGAAGAATCCGTCTTCCCGGCTCCGGCTGACGTCGTTCATCTGCAGTACATGTTCCGCAACGACAGTTTGGACGTTGACATGTACTCCTTCACGCTCACTCAGAACGGAACGCTGGAACTGGAAACGATTGCTCGCCGTTTGGAAATGGGCAGCGCGCTGGACACCGTCCTCAATCTGTACGACGAAAACGGAACGCTCATTGCTACCAACGACAACTATTTTGGTCTTGACTCCCTGATTGAAGTTTCACTCAAGCCGGGCAAATACTATGTCGGCGTTTCTTCCGCGGGCAACGAGGATTACGACCCGGTTAATATCAAGACTGGTATGAACGGTACGACCGAGGGCGAATACCAGCTCAAGATGTCGTTCACGCCGGCTCAAAAGGCGTCAACGCTGCTTAACTTTGACGGCGATATGGACGGCAAAGTCGGCGGCGATTTCAACTTCTGGTTTGACGTTCAGAAGGATGAAAACATTCTCTACGTTGACAAGACCGGAGAATTCACGCCGGATAACGGAACGACCGTTTACACTCAAATTGACGAAGCGATTGCAGACGCCGCCGCGATGATTGAACAGTTCAAAGCCGCCGGCTCTACCGATCGCGTTATCGTTCGCATTTTGGCTAACAATACAAACAACGCCGATTTGACTCAGCGTCAGGCGTACGAAATCGGTACGTTCAAACAGGGCGGTTCAACCACGACTTTGGAAGACGGCGCGACGCTGGACATTCCCAAGGGGGTCAGCGTTGTCGTAGAGCAGGGCGCTGTTATCAAGCTGGCTAATACCAACATTACCGCCGGTTCTCAAACGGCTATCGGTCCGGTTAACAACGTTCTGGATCAAACCCCGGCTGGAACCATTCAGCTTTTGGGCGCTCCCAACGAAAAGGTCTACCTGACCTCTTACTGGGATGAAACCATCGGTTCCGATTCCAACACTCAAACGACGACTCCGAAGAGCGGCGATTGGGGCGGCATCGTTTTGACCAACGTCAAAGAACACGAATATAACGCCAGCGAAACCTCCAAAGTCTACGGCAAAGTTACGATTCTCGAAGACGAAGGCGTCTTTATCAACTACATCGGATTTGCCGATATTTCCTACGGCGGCGGCGAAGTCAACGTCAACGGATTCAAGTCCGTTTACGCGCCGGTTTATCTGGACGAAGCTCGTCCGACAATTTTGTCGAACACGATTACAAGCTCCATGACCGCGGCGATTTCTGCCGACCCGAACAGCTTTGAAGAAACTCACATTTACGGTCAGGACGAATACGGCGACTGGTTCACAGCCGATTACGACCGCGTTGGTCCAGCCATTCACAACAATACGCTCGTTAAAACTCACGACGTTAAAGTTATCAACAAGGCGACTGGCGAAATCACCATTGAAACTGTTACATCCAGCAACTCTGTCAACGGTTTGGCGATTCGTACAACGACTCCAAGCCAGTCCACAATTACCAAGCTGGACGTTACCGCCCGATTTGACGATTGGGACATTACCCACGTCATTCAGGAAGACCTGATTCTGGCGTCAGCCGCTGGCGGCTCAGAAGTTTATGTTGACCCGCGCGGCAATACGTCAGTCAACAGCCGCACAGGCGGTTCTCTCCGCGTTGACGACAACGTTTTGATCAAGCTGGGCAACTCCAGAATTGAACTGGAAGACAACGCCAATTTGATTGCCGAAGGCGACAAGGGCGATGAAATTATCTTCACGTCCATTTACGACGATACCTACGGCTATGGCGGCACGTTTGACGTTACCAACAACGGTTTCAACGCCGACATCAACCCCAACGCGCCTGAATACAATCCGGAAAACAACGATTACCTTGCCGGCGGCAACTGGGGCGGCTTGTATCTGGGACATTCGTCCACCGCGTCTTTGGACAACATTAAATTGATGTACGCCGGCGGTCAGAGCCGAATTGAAGGTTACTTCGTCAACTTCCAGCCGATTGAAGTCGTTCAGGCGGATCTGCGTGTAACAAATTCCTACTTCGCGTTCAACTCCGCGGCTACGGAATCTTCTGACCGAATTGGTCGTGGAAACGTTACCAATCCGGCTGTTATTTACGTCCGTAACGCTCAGCCGATTATTGTTGACAACAACTTTGCTGATAACGAAACGGCGATCATTTCTATCAACGCCAACGCGCTGACGGCAAACACCGTTAAAGATTACGGCCGCCAGACAGGTCTGCTTATCAAGCAAGAAGACGGCGCGAAATACGACAATCTGTATCCTGAATACGCCAGCAACTTCGGTCCGATGGTTCGCGAGAACGAATTCAACGACAACCTCTACAACGGCATGGTTGTTCGTGGAGAAGTTCTGACGACGGAAAGCATCTGGGACGATACCGACATCGTTCACATTCTGCAGAACGAAATTGTCGTTGGCAACCATCACACCTACAGCGGCATTCGTCTGCAAAGCTCGACCACCGGCAGCCTGGTTGTCAAACTCTTTGGCGCCAACGCCGGCTTTACTGCGGCGGGATCTCCCAACGACGTTGAAGATCGAATCGGCGGCACGGTTCAGGTTATGGGCAACGCGCTCTATCCGGTAATTCTGACCTCTCTGTATGACAATTCCTACGGCGCCGGTTACGATCAGTGGGGCAATTCCGTTACCAATACGTATACCGCAACGCCGCACGCCAGCGACGACGACCCGGACGGAACAGTCAAACCGTACGTTCCGAAAGCCGGCGACTGGCGCAGCATTAAATTTCAACAGTACAGCAACGATCGCAACGTTGCGGTTGTCGTTGAAACTGAGGGAACGTACAACATTACCAACGACGTCAACAATACGCTCAGCAGAGCGCAAAATCTTGGCGCGCTGGCTAACAACATCAACGGCGGCGACGAAAACAACCGTCTGGGATTCGACATTCACGGTACGATTCATTCCAACCGCGATTCCGCTGACCAGGCTGATTCCGACGTCTACAGCTTCAAGGCGATTGCTGGAACCGATATTTGGGTTGACGTCGACCTGACTCGCTACGCTTTGGATACGATTGTTGAACTGCTCGACAGCAATGGAAACGTTGTCGCCCGCAATGATCGCAGCGAATACCTGTATTCGTGGCTGGATTACACCGCCATGATTTCCGAGGAACTGCGTAATCTGTCTGATCTGTGGGGAACCACGCTGGACAGAATTCCCGCCAGCTATAAGAGGGAATCCAATTTCCGCGACGCTCTGGTTTCGACCATGCAGCAGCAGTTCTACGTCCAGTACTATCAGGAACTGGGAGAAACTCAGGGAATGCCTATGGCAAGAGAAGACGCTGAATGGCAGTACTCTCATTTGACCGGCTACGACTGGGCCGCTGACGCCTACATTAACGCCAACGGCGAATATCAGGCAGAACCTGATCCTCTGGTAACAAGCGGTTACGCTTCCAGCTTGAACAACGACATCTGGGAACGCAACTCGTTGGACGATTACGGTCTGAACGAAAAAGACTCCGGTTTCAAAGTTACGCTTCCGGGCGTTGCCGGCGTTGAAACGCAATATTATCTGCGTGTAAAGAGCAATGCCAATGACAGCAACACGACAGACAACACGTCTGGCGCGATTGCCTCTCTGGAAGGCCGCACCTACGGCGAATACAACATCCAGATTCGTCTGCGAGAAACACAGGAAAAGGCGGGCTGCACAGTTCAGTACGCTCAAATCTTCTACGCCACCAACGGTATCGAAGTTATCGGCACTCCGTCTTCATCGCCGTTGACGGTTGACACTGCAGACGTCGAAATTGGCATCACCGGAAAGAACATTGATCCCAACGGAATTGGAAAGAACGACACGTTCCGCGCCGCTCAAAATATTGGCAACGTTCTGGAAACGACTCATGGT
>CACXSS010000150.1 GCA_902770245.1 uncultured Planctomycetota bacterium
AGAGTTGTCCAGACTTCGGCTAAAGGGCAGAATATGCTCTATGTCGAACTGTGGATGATCGCCAAATAAATTGCTCATCGTTATGGTTTTCCCGGTATACGGGCATTGCCAATTGCACTCTTGAGCCAAGAGAACTTTAAGAATGTCGTTTGGTTTAGGTTCTTTGATTCCCGCTTCCTGAACAATCTTTTTGCGGGCGTTTTCTCTTTCTTTTTCACGTTTTCGATTTTGATTATAATCGATTTCTCGCTCTCTTCGACTCTTTTTCATGTCGCGAGCCAGTTCAATAAATATTCGACTTGGCTTGCCTGATTTGCCGCCCCACCCTTCCTTTTTAGCGTGACGAATTATGCTGTTAACTACCTTTCTAAGCTCTGTCAAGGAGCGAGTAACAACAGGATTGCGAAGGCGCCCCAACTCGGTTTCGACCGGGGGAAGTAAATCCAGGGCTTCAGACTGCTTTTTCTGGATGTTAAACAGCTCTTTTGCAGCCGTTGCGAAAGACTTCAGATATTCTAGCATGTACGGCAAGAGTTTTCTCAGGGCGGCTTTGCTGTACATCGCCCAGCCGTTTTCGAGGAACGTAGCAGCAACCGTCTGCGCTTCCGTTGGCGTTAACTGAAAGACTTTAATCAACCGTTTTGCCAGAGCGTCTTCTCGTTCAAACTGGAGAATTTCGTTTACCAGATCAGAATGTTCTTTTTCAGACATGGCGTCCCAGCGATCCGGCAGAGCCTTTCGGAGTCGGGCGGCTGTTACGTTCCCGAGAATCTTTGTTTCTCCGCCTTCCGCCAGATTGATTTTAACATTTCGTTTCAGACCGAGGAGTTTTTTTATTTCGGCAAACGTCAGCGATTCATTTAATTCCAGTTCCTTTTCCAGCAATTGAAGTTCTACTGGCGTGAGTTCCAGCCAGTTCCCGCTGTCGTCCATATACTTCAAGTCCAGAATCTTCTGCCAGTATCGGAATCGTTGGAACTCCAGGCACGCAACCGGCGCCCGACGTTTTCCCGGAACCAGCTCGCACTTTCCCAGTTTGCTTCTCATGGATTTTAACGGTCGCTGAAAGAAAATGGCGCGATGAATCAGATCTTTGGCTTCGTCCGTTAACGAGGGATTGAATTGCGTTTGTTTTTCCCAAATTGCGTCGAATTCATCCAGATACATTTGACGAGCGGTGTATTGCTGTCGGATGCGTTTCTCTTCCGGATCGAGTTTAGAAAAGTACTCTCCCAAAGTCCGACAGTTCTTATCCTTTATGGCAGACGCCAGTTCGGAAATGCCGGCTTTGACTTTGCCTTCGTCTTCTCCGCCGTCTTCGGATTCTTTAACCGTCTTTCTGTTGCTCAGATAGCCGCGGCGTTGGGCAAGATGATATAAAGCGCGACCGAATTCGTATGGCTCGAGTTTTTTGTCCAGAGCGCGAGCGCGTAACAGGTACGGCAGCAAATGCGCTTCAACGCGATCGCCGTCATTGATAAACTTGCTGTACAGTTCCCAATCCAGATCCTTGATTAATCGGTCTCTATTCTCAGCAAGACCGACGTTGTACGGAACGCCCTTTTCGTCAACGGTCGGCAAAAGTCCAGTTTGCTGTAACGCTCTGGCAACGGCAACGGAACGCTGACTTCTTCTTTGAAATTGCCGACGGAGTTGCCGCGCAGTTTGTCTGGCGGCGTTGCGGGATTCGTCTTTTCCCTTTTCGATGTCGTCTGCCGTGCCAGTTCCGCTGTCGAAACAGTGAACGCCCAATTTGACGAGTTTGTCTCCAACTTTGACAGCCCAGCCGATACTTTGAACGCCGAGATCCAGACCGATTTCGTATTCCATTGTTACGTCCTTTTCACAGTATTAATAATTATTGATTTATTATTCTGTTACTTATTATACAGATTTTTTAATAATTATCAAGGTACGATAAGAAATTTTTCGAAAATCAGCTTGACATTTACAAAAAAGCAGCTATAATATGATCAATATCAGATCGATGATTCCGTACTACTCATAGTAAAGGAATTAAATCTTGCAAGGCTCCGCTAATAGCGTCCTTTACGCCTCCCTGCGGGGCGTTTTTTTATGTCTGTTCATATCCGTAATTCTAAGCCTCCCTGCGGGGCGTTTTTTTATGTCTGTTCATATCCGTAATTCTAAACTATGTTATTTATTATGGTTATTTTTCTGTCAACCCTATTGAATTGAACTATTACTGCGGATACAATAATAATTAATAAGGAACTATGTTCCTTTTGTTTTCTGTCCAATTGCATTTTTAACGCTCTTATGAAACGACAAATATCCCTGCCGATTTACCTGTTTTCGTTACTGCTTATTGCGTGTTTCGCGCCGATAGCAAAGACAGACAATCCGACTGCTCCGTTTACCTCGCCGATTGCTGGCAGACCGCTGCTTTGTCAGGGGAACGAGCCGTTTCCGGCGCCGGAGCGGTTCAATAACGACGTGGCGGATAAACTCCGCGGCGAATTCGGAATTGAGCAAATTGTCTTTGTAGAACGCTCCGTTTTTCAATCGTCGCATTACTACACCGATTTTATCGACGGTTCCCGGTTTTTCGGGACGGACATCTGCGTTCTGGATTTGAAAACCGGGCGGAAGCGGTCGATTTTGCCTGCGGAAATGAAGTCCGGCATCGTCAACAGAATTGATTTGTCTTTCGACGCCAAGCGGGTTCTGTTCGACTGGAAAGCGGATAACAAGTCCGGGTTCCATATTTGGGAAATCGGTATTGACGGGACGGGGCTTCGCCAGATTACCTTTGCGTCGGATTCAGACGCGCAGACGGTTGAACGTTACAAGTTGTATGCGGAAAATCCCCATCACTGGGTTTCTCATCCGGAACGATATCCGGATTATTTTGGCGTCTATCAGCGATGGACGGACGACATTCACCCGGCGTATCTGCCAGACGGAGGAATTGTCTTTGCGTCGACGCGCTGTCAGCACGGAATTCTCTGCGATGGCCCTGACTATCTCAATACAACGGTTTTGTATCGAACCAACGCGGAGGGTAAAACCGACTCACAAGGTCATGTCCTATTGGAAAAGCTGACAAATTCCTCTGTTTCGGAAGCAAATCCTGTTGTCGTTCAAGACGGGCGTATTATCTACACCCGATGGGAGTACGTCGACCAAGGGGCGTCGTGCGTCAAGTGCGTCTGGTCGATGAAGCAAAACGGAACTGCATCGGCTGAAGTCTTTGGAAACGATCACGCCAGCCCGCCGTCAGTTATTCACGCCCGCCCCGTTCCCAACTCTCCGCAAATGTACGTTGCCACCGGCGCGCCGCACTGTCCGCAAACGGGCGTTGGCGGTTTAATCGGAATCGACGCCGGCAAGAACATTCGTCTGGCGGAGTCCTACTGGCCGATAACCCCTGAAACCCGCACGATACACGAAGGCGACTTTGATCATTCCTGGATTCGCGGCATTTATCCCAACGGGTATTCTCAAACTCATATTAGCGGACCGCTTTTTGCAGACCCGTACCCGATAAGTCAAAACAGTTTGATCTGTTCCGCCATGCTGGATACAAAAGCTCTGTTTTATCGCCCAGATGGTTACGGGATTTATTTTCTGGAAGATTTCAACAAGACCCGTTCCGACTGGGAGGGCAAATATACTCAATATCAGCCGTTTGACGCTCAAAAATACGGGGCGCCGGAAGAGTATCTGTTACGATACCAGCTTCTGTATCGGGCGGCGGGAACGAGCTGCTGGTCGGCGATTCCGGTTGCGCCCCGCCCTGTTCCGCCGATAAATATAACCGAATTGGATGAGAATCTGGCGTCGCAGAAAATTCACGGCGTTCCAGCCGCAGCGTGTCTTGTAACAGACGTCTACGCTGGAATGGAAAACGTCGAACGCGGAGAAGCGAAGTATATTCGAATCAACGAGCAGGTTCCGCGTCCGTGGTCAGCGCGGCGAACCTGGGGAGGCGATCCACGTCGTAACAGTTCTGTTGACGAATACGATCAGCAGCATTCCCCCGTTGGCGCAACTCATTTGGGATTAAAAGTCCAGTGGGGAATCGTCCCGATTGAGGAAGACGGTTCCGCATGGTTCCTCGTTCCGGCTGACAGAAACGTTTTCTTCCAGGTTCTGGACGAGAATTTCCAGGAACTTCAGCGCGAGCGAACGTACGTAAACTATCGACCGGGCGAAGTGCGCGCCTGCGTGGGGTGTCACGAAATACAGCAAAACGCGCCAACGCAGCAGACAAATTCCAACCCGATAGCGCTGCGCCGCGCGCCGTCTGTTCCGGGACCGCAGCCGGGAGAAACGGATGGCGCCAGAACGCTCAGTTTTGCTGCCGACGTCCAGCCCATTTTAGATAAGAAATGCGTTTCCTGTCATAACGGCGACTACGTTCATACAGACGGCAAACGAACGACGCTCGATTTGCGGGGCATGACAACGCCTCATTTCAACGTCGCCTATGAGAATCTGCTGGGATTCCGATGCGGTCATGATGCTTCTTATAACGTTCAAACTCGTCCGGAAAGTCAATCTTTGGTCGGAAGAGTTATCCGCGAGATTCGCCCCAAAGTGGGTAACGCCGAGTATCTGCCCGCCAAGACGCTGGGATCGACGACCGCGCCGCTGATGAAGATTCTCGACGCCGGACACTACGGCGTCCAATTAACGCTCGAAGAACGCGTTCGAATCGTTACATGGATTGATTCCAATTGCCAGTATTTCGGGAGCTATATCGGAGCAAAGAACAAACGCTTTGAATCCCTGCCGAACTATCGCCCGGAAGTTTCGTTTGATAAAGCGATTTCCAGTCAGGATGAGAACCCGTAACGTTCAGGCATAAAAAAAGACGCAGACTGCGTCGGAAATTCCGATTCTGTCTGCGTCAATTTTTGATATACAATATATCGACTGCGATACGTTACTCTTTTGGCGCTTCGCAGCTGACGATAACCTGGCTGGGGCGAACGACGCGGTCGTGAAGAACGTAGCCCTTTTGTGTTTCCATGAGAACCGTGTTCGGCTCGACGTCGGCGCTGGGCATTTGAGTAATCGCCTGATGAAAGTTGGGGTCAAAGGGTTGATTGACAGCTTCAATCGGCGTGCAATTGTGCTTGCCTAAAACCGTATTGAACTGCTCGACAACCATCTTGACGCCGTCCAGAAGCGCCTTGCCCTGCTCTGTCAGCTCGCCGGATTCCGCCTGCTTTTGCGCCGCTTCGATGGCGCGAAGAAGATTGTCCATGACAGGCAACATGTCCCGAATGAGCGACATGTTGGCGTACTTTAATTCGTCCTGAAGCGTTCGAGCGGAACGCTTGCGATAGTTTTCCAACTCTGCAAACGTGCGAAGCGTTTTGTCCTTCGCTTCCGCCAGTTCTCTTTTCAACGCGGACAGTTCATCTTCAGCTTCTTTAACGGGTTCCTCCGGGGCGTCTTTGAGAGCGTCGCCGAAATCGACTTCCAAATCTTCAGAAGCGGTTTCCTGTTTCTCTTCTGTTGACTGTTCTTCCGGCTTGTCCTGTTCAGGAGCGGAAGCGTCCTTCTCTTTGTTTTTATCGTTATTGAAACGTTTTTTAAAATGCGACATATATGAACTTCTCCTTTTTAACAATTATATGAAAGTATCCAATACCCTTTATTTTTTGAACAAAGCGGCGATGGTCGCCAGAAAGCCCTTCCTTCCGTTTGAAACGTTGACTTCTTCAATTTCCGCCAGCTTACGAAGAGCTTCTTCGTGTTCTTTGGTGAGTTTTTTCGGAACGTCAATATAAACTTGCGCCAGCAAATCGCCAACGCGATGCGAGCGGAGTTCCGGCATTCCCTTTCCTTTAAGGCGAAAGACTTCGCCGGTTGGCGTGCCTGCCGGGATTTCAAATTTTTCCGTGCCGTCGAGGGTGGGAATGTCGATTGTTGCGCCTAAAGCCGCCTGAGCGTAGCTGATGGGAACTCTGCAAACCAGGTTGTTTCCGTCGCGCGTGAAAATCGGATGATCCATAATCTGGATGCTGACATAGCAGTCTCCATTGGGACCGCCGTTGGGGCTGGGTTCGCCTTCGCCCTGAATTCTCATCTGGGTGGAATTGTCGATACCCGCCGGGATTTCGATCTCGCGTTCAACAGAAACTTCCGTCAGTCCGCTGCCGCGGCAGTCCGGACACGGGTCTTTGATAATCTTGCCTGTTCCGTGACATTTTGGACAGACGCTTTGTACAGAGAAAAATCCCTGCGACTGAACGATCTGCCCGCGGCCGTTGCAATATGGACACGTTTCAGGTTCCGATCCGGCTTTTGCGCCTGTTCCGGAACAGGTTTTGCAATGTTCGTGCCGTCTGAATGAAACCGTCTTTTTAACGCCTGTCGCCGCCTCTTTGAGGGTCAGCTTGACATAACAGCGAACGTCGCCACCGCGGCGCGGACGTTGACGTCCTCCGCTGCGTCGACCGCCGCCTCCAAACAGGTCGCCGAACCCGAACATGTCTCCAAACGCCTCGAAAATATCGCTGACGTCGTGGAACTGAGTTCCTCCGCCGCCCATGCCGCCGTCAAAGCCAGCATGACCGTACTGATCGTATCTGGCGCGTTTTTCAGCATCGTGTAACACATCGTACGCTTCCGCCGCTTCCTTGAATTTGGCTTCGGCTTCTTTGTCACCCGGATTTCTGTCCGGATGGTACTGCATCGCCAGTTTTCGATACGCAGACGAAATCGTTGCCTGATCCGCGTTTTTATCTACGCCCAGAACTTCGTAATAATCGCGTTTGGTTGCCATGCCTGTTATTGCGTTGTATTGTGAATATTATCATAAATTCAACCCGTTACAATCTAACCGATGAATCGCGGCTGGAATATAACGGGCTGAACGGATTCGTAAACGCTCCAGGGAAGCAGAGCGTTTATCGATAAATTTTATCGGACGCTGTCGGAAATCTGATCTTCCTTCTTTTTGGGCAGATCCGTAACCATCGTTTCCGTTGTGAGCATCAAACCGGCAATGGACGCGGCGTTTTCCAGCGAGCAGCGGACGACTTTCAGCGGGTCGATAATTCCTGCTTTGTACATGTCGACAAACTCGTCGGTGGCGGCGTTATAGCCCATGGCGTCTTCCTGTTCAGCAACCATGTCGGCAATGACGGCTCCGTCTTTTCCGCAGTTGGCGGCAATCTGTTCCAGCGGTTTGGAAAGGATGTTGGAGATGATGTCAACGCCGATCTTTTCGTCTCCGCGAGCGTTGGAACGAGCCTTGGCAACAGCGTCTTTGCAGCGAATGAGCGCCGTTCCGCCGCCGGGCAGAATGCCTTCTTCCGCCGCTGCGCGAGTGGCGTGCAGAGCATCGTCAACGCGGTCTTTCTTCTGCTTCATTTCCGCTTCGGTGTTAGCGCCGACTTTAATCACAGCAACGCCGCCGGACAGCTTCGCCAGACGTTCCTGATACTTTTCTCTGTCGTAATTGCTGTCGGTATGCTCAATCATTTCGCGGAGCTGGTCGATTCGTTTCTTAACGTCGGCTTTCTTTCCGCCGCCGCCAATCATGGTAATCGAATCTTTGTTGATCGTAGCCGTCTTGACGGTTCCGAGCATTTCCAGCGTAACGTTTTCCAGCTTGACGCCCAGGTCTTCGGAAATGACGGTTCCGCCGGTCAAAATGCCGATGTCCTGCAGCATCGCCTTGCGGCGATCGCCGAATCCCGGAGCCTTAACGGCGCAGACGTTGAGAATGCCCTTGAGGCGGTTGACAACCAGAGCGGTAAGCGCTTCGCCGTCGATGTCTTCTGCGATAATCAACAGCGGTTTGCCGGACGAAACGACTTTTTCCAGCAGCGGGAGCATGTCGCGCAGGTTGCTGATCTTCTTTTCGTGAAGCAGAACCATGGCGTTTTCCATCTCACACGCCATCGTATCCGGATTGGTGATGAAGTACGGAGAAAGGAATCCCTTGTCGAATTGCATGCCCTCTACGATTTCGTAGGTCGTTTCAGCCGTCTTGCTCTCTTCGAGAGTAATAACGCCGTCGTTGCCGACTTTTTCCATCGCTTCAGCCAGCAAGTCGCCGATTTCTCTGTCGTTGTTGGCGGAAATAGCGCCGACGTTGGCGATTTCTTCTTTCTTAGTAACTTTCTTTGCAATGCTGTACAGGTAATCGACAGCCGCCTGAACGGCTTTGTCGATGCCGCGGCGAATAGCGGTCGGATTGCTGCCAGCCGCGATGTTGCGAAGCCCTTCCTTGAAAATGGCGCGGGCAAGAATGGTCGCGGTCGTTGTGCCGTCGCCAGCCAGATCGGCTGTCTTCTGCGCGACTTCGTTGACCAGCTTGGCGCCCATGTTTTCAAACGGGTCTTCCAGTTCAATTTCTTTGGCGACGGTAATGCCGTCTTTTGTTACCTGCGGTCCGCCGTAGGCTTTGTTCATAATGACGTTGCGGCCG
>CACXSS010000151.1:0-8411 GCA_902770245.1 uncultured Planctomycetota bacterium
ACCCAGCTGTAGATTTCAACTCGGTTGCAGGTGGACAAGGCGCAGACGTCTGCTTCCGGGAACTGAGCTGTGAACGACTTTAAGAACGCCGGCGTCTCTTCCGGGCTGAGAGCTAATCGCTGACGAAATTCCACTCCCGCCTGACGGTGCGAACATCCAAATAGGTAGAACGTCATGGGGTCGCCTCCTGTGTTACATTCGGTAGGCGGTCAGACGCGTTGGCGTCAGACGTTTCTGTTTGGGATTCCTCGGCGGGCTGGACGTTCCAATGACCAACGGGCGAAAAATACGCGGCGACAAGCGTAACTGTCAGCAGAATAAACAGGAAGATAGTTCGTCTGGCTGTGGCTTTCGCCTCGGTAAACGCGCCGAAAACGGTGGAGCGGATAATCGTCCAAAGAATCCAGAGGAATATAATCAGCGAGCCGATGATAGTTGGGCTGAACGCGTAATCAGCCGGACTGATGTTTCCCGGTCGAGCGTTGAGCAGTACGAACCCGGAGACGATTCCCGGCGCCAGGGCGGCAAAAGACCAGATAAGCGACGATTGGTTGATTCTTGCCAAGCGTTCCAGCGGAGGCAGTTTCCACGTTCCTCGGCTTAGATGCAGCTTGAGCCGTCTGTCTTGCCAAAGGTACAGAATCCCAACGATTAACCCGATGGTCAGCGAGACGAAAAACGTCAGCTGGGACAGCCCGT
This sequence comes from uncultured Planctomycetota bacterium, assembly GCA_902770245.1. GTDB lineage: Bacteria > Planctomycetota > Planctomycetia > Pirellulales > Thermoguttaceae > RUG11551. The sequence goes on from CACXSS010000151.1 coordinate 700, forward strand.
GGACCAGTCCCCACCAGTGCATCACCGGCTGACGCGGGAACAGGCTAACCGGCGCCCAAAACGCAGCGACAATCAAACACAGCGACGCGGTCATCGTCAAAATCGGGAAGATGGTTCCCGCGCTGCGGCGAAGGGATGCGAGAAAAGTCAGCGACAAGAGCCACGACGCGCTCAGAATGACGCCCTGCAGGCTCGACAGCGGCGTCAAATTGGCGGATATGTCTGTTTTGCCGACCAGGTAAAGCGTCTGAATTATCAGCCCGACAAGCGTCAGGAAAACGGTTGCCAAAAACGGCAGAGTGACTCTGTGCGCCGTGTGCGACGTCTGGTCAGACGACTCGTCCAGCGTATCGGAACTGGCGCGCCGGCGCATAATTTCGATTATCAAAGCTGGAAAGAAACAGCAGGCAATGCAGAGTATCTGCAAATTGTTCATTTGAGTTCCTCAAGTTCGTCTTCTACGGGCATGCGGCTGAAGATTTGAGCCAAAATGATTCCGGTAAACATGCAGCCGAACGTATACATGGCGCAGACGATCGCCGCTTCGGAATAATCGCCGAAATACGTCGTTGCCAGCATGGTTCCCAGCCCGGCGTTTTGCATTCCGATTTCCAGCGTCAACGCGCGGCGCATTTTATTGGTTGCGCCGATAGCCTTGCCGCCAAACCAGCCGCACAGATACCCCAGAATATTAACCAGAAGCAGCGCTCCGAGGATAATCGCCGGCGTCTTCTCAATGAGTTCCGCTTTGGCGGCGACGACCGACGCGATAATCAGGATAATAGCAATATTGGCGATGATCTCGCCGACCATTTCCGCGCCTTTTCTCCACAAGTCGAAAACGCGTGACAGCGTGAAGCCGACAACGACAGGACAGACAACAGTCAAAAGCAAATTGGCGGACATGGCAGAGACGTCCATTTTGACGGTTGTGGATAAAAACCAGTACAGCAAAAGCGGAACCAACAGCGGCGACAAGAGCGTAGAACACGTTGTCAGCCCAACGGAATAGCTCACGTTGCCTTTGGAAATCATCGTTAGCATGTTGGACGCCATCGCGCCGGGAACGCACCCGACCAGAATAAACCCGACGAACCAGCCGCCTTCCAGATGAAACGCTTTGGCAATCAGCCACCCTGCCAACGGCATGGAAAGGAACTGAATTGTCGTCCCGCCCAGGATTTTTGGCCAGCGGCGAATGACCATCTTGACTTCTTCCAACGGAAGAAGACTGCCAATTGCCAGCATCGTAACGGCAATCAAAATCTGGAATCCGGTATTGGGAATGATGAACGGGTTGAACGATATGTTACATTTCGTCTGAATCCATCCCCAGTTATAGGCGGCAATGCAGATCAGCGTTAACCAAATCAGGAGGTATTTTGACAGTATCTGTTTGAAAGTTTTCATCAGGGAATCTCTTCAATGATAATTTTAATAACGGAGCCGTCTGCGGGAGTAACGTTCGGCAGACGATTAATTTTAAACCATAGCGCGCCGCTTTGCGGGGCGGTGAACTGGACGCTGTTTCCAACGACAATCGGCTTGTTAAACCCTTCCAGCGTTGAACTTTCGCCGTCGTTGGGCGTAACAATCGCAGCTAACAGCGCGCCCAGCGGCTTTTGACGGAAGTAACGAATCGTAATTCCGTTCGGTTCGCACGGCCACGTTTTCTCGCCCGCGCAGACGCTGTATTCGCCCATGGCTTTGATTGAATATTTTTTGCCTTTCTCTATCCCAACGCCGACGTTTTGCCAGTCTTTGTCGGATCGAATCGTTTGAAACGCCTGCTTGTTTAACGGCGTTACGCCGGGAGCGTCTTCGATGTGACAATACTCCGGCTTCAAGCCGTATTCGAGGTCGGAAATGAACGCTTCCCATTGCGTCGAAAACTGACGCCATTGGTCGTCGGTAAACGATTCCCGAAACATCTTGTTGACGTTTTGCGCTCGCTGAGCGTAGGTCTTTCCCTGCTCAACAACGGCAAGACGCTGCAGAATCGCCTTGTGCTGCGGTTGCGAATTCATCATCCAGACCAGCGCCCACGCCCAGGCGTAGGAGCGGTTGTCCTGAGATTTCAACTCCGTAGAGAAGAACTCGTTGAGCGGGACGAAAACGCCGTTTTGCAAGTCGTTTTGAATGAACCGGATTCTGCCCCAATGGGGGAACTCGTTTCTCGACCGCGGCATAACGCCCATCGTCAGGCGTCCGTTTTCAATCCGGTGCGTTCCGAAATACTCCGCCAGCCCTTCCCCAAACCACAGCGACCCGCATCCCTTGAGAACCTGATTCATAAAGGCGTGCGTACATTCATGAAGGAACAGATGACGCTGGTAATCGCGGGACTCCTGAGCGTAAAGCCAGATATTGTTCCCGTATTGAAACCCGTAGTCGAACGGCGGCAAATCGTCTGGAAGCAAATCGTTCATCATAAACGGAACGTTGTCTTTCATAACGCAGGCGCGAATTTTCCAGGACGCCACCTGATATGATGGAACGTTGAAATAGTCCGCAAATTGCTGCGTCGCCTGATCAAGATACGATCCCCATTTTTGCAAATCGTCGTCAATCGGCAAGTCCGTTACCAGCAGCAGACGGGGCGTGTCGAGAACGTTCAGCCCCGCCTTTTTCCCGTTTTCCGCTGTGATTTGGAACCCTTTCAACCCGCCGCGAACCAGACCGTGAAACCCGCTGGCGTTCCCGATTTCGGATTCCGTATCGAGCTTGCCGCTGCCCAGGTTTGCCAAGGCGTCCTGCTGGGCTTTTTGCTTGTCGATTTCTTCCTGAGTTGGCTGACGCGTCTTCGTTCGCCGAGTCTGAGCGTTACACGGCGCCGCGGTCTGAAATACAAACAATAACGTCAGAATGAGAAAAAACGTTGTTTTGTTCATGATAGTAAGCTACTCGTTATTTGTCTCATGCTGTTCTTCCGATTTTGTAATCAACTGCCTGAGCTGGTCAACCGTTTCGACGCCGTCGGGAAAGGTAAACAGCCCGAAAATCATTTCGATTCCGGTTGCGGCAAACAAAAACACGACGTAAAACGCCACGTACCCCAGACAGAAGATTTCTAAATATGGGGTAACAACATGACCGAGCGGACTATGTACGCCGGCAAAAAGCAGGAGTCCAAACAGGAACAGCGTTATGCTGGAGTACATAAACAGGTCGAACCCCAGCCAGGTCAGTTTGTCGATAACCGCGTTTTGCTTGAGCTTGGGCACAGACCAGCCGTCTTTTAGCGCCTCTTTGCGAAATTGATTCCATGAAAAGTAACGCCCCGGACGCGGAAAGAGCGTTTCCAGCTTAACGTCCGGTTCGTTGTCGAGCAGGAGTTGAGGCAGTTGTTTCTGCTCGCTTTGTGGTTCCTGATTTTCGCTTGAGTCGTAGTCCATGGTTTCGTTGTCTGTTACAATTTGCCTGTTTTCAAACTCCCATCAAACCTGAATAACGCGGACTTTGTCGCTGACGTTGTCGTGGAGGGCTTTTTCGACGATGAACTTGAGCGTTTGCGTCGCCCCGGCGCAGCCAACGCACGCGCCGCGAAGGGTAACGTAAACGAGCGTTCCTTTGATGTCGATAATCTCGATGTCGCCGCCGTCCTTTTGGAGCATGGGGCGAATGTTCGTATCAATTTCCTGCTCAATTCGTTTGGCAAACTGGTATGGGGACAGCTCCGCAACGTCCTGAACCGGCTCAGACGGCTGAGGAGCAACCGCGGGCTTGCTCGTTTCGCCAAACATTTGCAAAGTGGAAATTGAAGCGTTAGCAGAATTACTACTGCCTACTGCCTCTTGCCTACTGCCTGCTTCCCCCCAAACGTCGTCGAGAATGTCCTGCAGTCCGCCGGGTTCGTGATGGCAAGCTCCGCAGCCGCCGCCGGCTTTTATAGCCGCAGTAATTTCAGGAATGGTTCTCAGGTTGAGTTCCTTGATTTTACGGCGAATGTACGATTCGGTCAGCGAGAAGCAGCGGCAGACGATTCGGTCGTGTTCCTGCTCTTCGACTTCGTCGACGATTTCGATTCCCAAGGCTTTCAGGTCTACGCCGCGTTTGCGCGACCAGTCCAGAACCGCCGCCTGAAGGGCTTCTTCCCCCATGACGGAACAGTGAATCTTCTGCTGCGGCAAGCCTTCGAGGAACTCGACGATGTCCGCGTTGGTTACTTTGAGCGCTTCAATGGGCGTGCATTTTTTGTCTTCCAGAATGCAGCACAGCGCTTCGCTGGCGGCGATAGCCGATGTACAGCCGAAAGTCAGGTATTTTGTCTCGACAATCCGGTCTTTGGTCGGGTCTTCGTCGTTCTTTTCGACCCGAAACGTGAACTTGAGCGCGTCTCCGCAGGCGATTGACCCGTGTTCGCCGATGCCGTCCGGATTCTCAATTTCTCCCAGGTGCGTGCCGGGCTTGCCAGCAACCGCGTCGAGAAACAACTGCTTTGTTTTTTCGGAATATTCCCAAGCCATATTATATCTCCTTGTTTAATCGATAATTGGATATCGATAACGGAACAGGAACAATTCTTTTAATTCTATCCGTTATCTTTATTAATTATACGCTTTTTGGAAAAAATATCAAGACGGGAGACGAGGAAAATACGCCTGCGGATTTCTCTTTTCATCTCCCGGTTGACAGTTCTGATTTTACGGGCTATAATCACATTTCAGGGTTAGACGCATTATTTCTATTCCCTATTCCCTACTGTCTACTGCCTTTTCCCTGCCCCATGCAATTTCCCCTGTTGATTACTGGCGTTGCCGGCGTGATTGGATACAATGCGCTGGACTATTTCCGGACTCGCTATCCCGGCGCGGTTGTTGGGGTGCGTCAGGGAACGCGGGGCGATATTGCCCCGGCGCCGGGGGTGGTGTTTGCGGACGTCGACGACGCCGACGAGCTTGAGCGTCTGTTTGAGAAATATCAGTTTAAGAGCGTGATTCATTCCGGCGGGTCGTGCGCGCTGAAAGCGTGTCAGCTCAACCCGGAACTGGCGTGGACGCTCAATCTGTCAACGATTCTGTCGATGCTGGCGCAGTGCGAACGCTACAATTCTCGACTGATCTGCATGTCCGTCGACCTGGTTTTCAAGGGACGTCCCGCAGGAGAATTCTATAAAGAATCGGATTCCCCAGACGCCGTCTCGATATACGGTCAGTCGATGTCGGCGGCGGAGAATCTGATTTTGCTTCATCGCCCGCAGACGTGCATTCTGAGAATTTCGCTTCCGATGGGCAAAAGCGGGACGGGACACGCCGGGGCGATCGACTGGATTGGAAGCCGGTTTCTCGCCAACCGTCAGGCGACGCTGTTTACAGACGAGTTTAGAACCCCAACGTACTGCCAAAACATCAACCGGGTTCTGGAAGAAATTCTCAATCGGGACGAGTCCGAATTCTCCGGCGTCTTTCACTGCGGACAGCCGCGGCCCGTTTCGCTGTACCAGTGCGCTCAAATTATTAACCGCGTCGGCGGCTTTGACCCCGATTTGCTCTACGGACTCAAAACGAACGAGGGCGCGCCGATCCCGCCCCGGGCGACAAACGTCGCTATGGATTCCAGCAAACTCATCGACGCCCTGGGATTCAATCCGTTTACCCCGTGGCCTGCCGACAACGCCCTGTTTCCCACCGACCCGTTTTGGCACAGGATTCGCCCAGAGGGAGAAATGCACGGCTGGGACGTCGTCGAAGAGAAGCTGATGAGGTATTAGTCTAAATTTATAATATTCGTCTTTCTTCCGTCAACCGTAACGCGCCCGGCGGCGATGAGTTCTAACGCTTCCGGCAAAGCCTGAAACTCAACTTCTAAAACCCGGGCGGCTAACGAGTCTGCGTTGTCGTCTGAATAAACGGGGACGGTTTTCTGAAGGATAATCGGTCCGTTGTCGACTTCGTTTGTTACAAAATGAACCGTGCATCCGCTGACTTTAACGCCGTAGTCGATAGCCGCCTGATGGACTTTCTTTCCGTAAAAGCCGGTACCGCAAAAACTCGGGATGAGCGACGGGTGAATGTTGACCACTTTGTTTTCCCATTCAGGGCGAATAATCAGCTTTCGCATGAACCCCGCCATGACGATAAAGTTACACTGACTCTGCTCGATCAAGGCGTAAATTGCATCCGAAAAGGCGTCGTCGGAATCGAATTCTTTGCGGTCAACGACTTTGGCGTCTGCATTGCATAACGCCGCGTATTGAAGACCGGCAGCGGTTGGCGAACTGGAAACGACCAACGGAAAGCAAACGTCGGTCAAACGTCCGGCGCTTTTATAGTCCAGCAGATTTTTTAACGTCCGACCGCCTCCGGAAATCAAAACGGCGCAGCGAAGCGAAGGCGTCTGTTGATTCATTGCGCTCATTTTCCCAACTCCTTCATGTCAATTGTTCCGGTGAACTGAACGGCTTCCGGTTCAATTTTGAACTGGAAGTCGCCGCCACGGAACCAAACCCACGGCTGAGACAGGTAGCCTTGCGGGGCGCGGACAGAGAACCAGCCCAGATTTCGCATGTTGGCGTATCCAAGGGCGGAATCCGTCCAGTACCCCATCGTCGGAGCAAGGGGTTGATAGACGTACTGTCCGCCGATGGGAGACGCCATCTTGACAAAGGAATGAGCTTCAAAAAACGCCATGGCATCCTGTGGTTTAACGCCCAGCTGCTGTACAATTGTTTGAAGCGTTACAAGATTGGAAAGCGACGTTCTTGCCGACATCGCGTAACACATATCGTTGATTCGCCGACCGATCGGCGCCAGCATTGGGTTGTCAATGTAAATCCAGGCGTGCTGCGGCGACGGCGCGATTTCGTAAGCAAGGTACGGCTGAACCTGCGGCGGAATTTCCGGCTGGAATGAGAACAGACGTATGTGCTGATCCCGATAGCGCATGTCGATATCCGGTCTGGAATGGATTGAATATTCCGCCGGCGGACCAACCGGAGCGATTCCAAACGTTCCCAGCAAACCGAGGAACCCGCGTTCGTTGGTCGTACCGAAGTACATTCCAATATCGTTGCCGAAAATGCCGCCTAAAATGTCGCGCACCGGACGTCCTGTCGGCCCCTGATACGGGATGTCGTTTCTGACGCCCATCATCAGTCGTGCGTTGTTGAGAATCGCCTGCGCCTGAATGCAGTCGCCGGGAACGGGAGCAAATCGAACAGTATCCAACGGACCGAAATAGCTCTTGGTTCGTTCAAAATTGGCGCGGGCGAATGGCGCGACTCGGGCGTCAATAAACAGCCGGTCATGCGTATCGTCCAATTTTTGCACCGTCAAACCCACCATCAACGGGCTGAGCTGAACTATCTTTTCCTGGAACGAATTCCGCATCGCTTCGTAACGAGCCAATTCGTAGTCGGACATGAACTCGACTTTCATGTCGGCGCACGGGCGGAACTGACCGCAGTATCCGCGTTTGGTATCGTAGACGCCGCCTTTGTCGTCGTACATGAGCCGACTTCCATCCGGACGAATCAAAACAGATTTCGGCAGGTATCCGTATCGAACGAGGTCTTCCATAGTCTGAGCCTCAACGCCTTCGTTCAGAGCCGCCTGACGAGCCAAAATTACCATTTCGATTTCAGCTGCGGAACGGCGACGACGGGAGATTTCCGTCCAGTACTGCGGCGAAACGATTCTATACAGAAAATCTTCGCTGGCGTAAACGAAGACCGTGTATTTGTTTTCAAGCGGCATTTGCGTTCGCGCATACTT
>CACXSS010000151.1:8451-12693 GCA_902770245.1 uncultured Planctomycetota bacterium
GTCGACAGCGTAATAGGATTGAATCCGTCCGTCTGGCGTATACAGATACTTGACCTTTTTCCCGGCAATTTTGACCGTCTTTTCTTTGGCGTCCGGATTAGTCTTGAGGCAATTAGAGCGTTCGCTATTAAAGCCAGTAGACAGCAGAAAACTGTTGGTTGCGTGGAAAAGCAATCCAAACGATGGTCCGTCGTCGAAAAACAGGTCAGAACCGATAAAAGCAACGTCCTGAATAACCGTCGGTCCCATCATCTTGGACATTTCGGTCATTCGGCTGGCGAGCGTTGTCTGGATTTTATCCATGCTGTTGCGGTCAACGCTTTGCGACGCCAACAGGTTCATGGCGTCGCCCTCAATGGATTGAGTAAAATTCTGGAACCATAGAAAATTATTAAACGAGCCGAATCGAATGTACACGCAATCTTTCGGAACGCGCATTGCAATGGGTTCGATGGGCGTCTTTTCGTCAATTGTTACATTTTCCGCTTCCGGCGTCGGCAAACACAAATTGGACGCAATTTCGTTGAGGTGCATCAGCTTTCGACCGTCAAAGCGGGCTTCAGGATCGTCCTCGACTTTGTCGTCGTCGCTGGCGATGTCGTCCGGCAAGATGGATTTGGCGGAACGCGACCGCTCAATCAGGTCGTCAATAGAAATGGCTTCAAGCGTCTGATCTTCAAAATATGACACATACGGCATTTTGGAACGCAGCGTTGGCGTTGGCGCGGTAAAGTTGAACGGCGACACTTCGTCCCAAGGAGATTTTTTCTGCCCTAACGCTTCCGGATTGAGTCCCAATCGATAAACCAGCATCGTCTCCAGATAATTCTTTATCATGGACGGCGCCGGAGGAGAAAGATTTTTGTCCTGTTTGCCGTTTTCCGGAATAAAATGGTCAAACCATCTGTTCAAAAACGTGTAGTACGAATTGGGGTCAGAATAGGGAACAAGAGTAAACGACGCTGGCGGGTTGGTTCCAACGTCAACACGCAGCGGCTGATCGCCCCAAAACAGGAAGAAAATTCGACATCTCGGTCGAGCGTTGTCCATAGCCGTGCGAACAATTCCCTGAACAAACGGGGGAAGCGTCGGACGCTCCGTTAAAATCTCTTTGGTTTTCTGGTCCGGGGCGGAGAACGAAAACGCCGGATAGAAAACGCGGCGATCTGGAGACGTAACCAAAACCTGATTGACCGTCAGCGGACCGTAGACGTTGTCCGGCGAGAGGTTAATATCGACAAAGCCGACTCCCCAGCCCGCGCCGACGCCATTGACGTCCGGACACAAAAAAGCCCCGCCTCCGCCTCGCGCGTAAACGGATCCAATCAAAAAGGCTGACAAAAGGACAGCCAAACTCGCTTGTTTAATGAATGACGTCATAATAGGGAATGGGGTATAGGGAATAGGGAATGGAATAACAGGGGACTGCGTCCCCGCACGCTTCGTCGTCAGACGAAACTCTTGATTATATTAAATATTGTACGAATTATAAAAGAAAATGCAAGAGGGATAAAAGAGGTTTGACGTGCAAATTGTCGCTGAAATAGAGAATAAATGAAATGTCAGGAATACAAGTTAAAATAGGCTATTTGCTAAAAAGCGGAAGTTCCACTGACGCCTCCCTTCCGCATTTCAGATTTACTATGCTTGCGTAACGATAAATTACGAATTCTTTCTCCGCCAGTACAGCAGCCCCGCGGCGCCGAGAACCAATAGCGCCCACGTCGACGGTTCAGGAACGGCGTTTGCGTCCAGCGTTGCGTAAACGGTGTCGCCCTTTACAGTCAGATTCCAGAAATAGGCGTCGTCTTCTGATAAAAGACTGTTCCAGAACGAGTCGTTTTCGTAACCGCCGTCAAACGCGCCGCTGGATTTAATAATAATTGGATAAGTCGCGCCCGGCTGAACCGATTCAAAAGTCAAATCGAGAACGGAGTTTGGACTAATATTATACGAACTGGCGGTGAGCTTGTCCATGCCGGCTGCGTCCTGTTCAATCAACAGAATCGCGCCGTCTTTGAGTTCGTATCCGCCGCCGAAGAGCGCTTCGCCAACAGAGTTGCCCGGCGAGAAAACAGCGTTAGCGTCAACCGTGATGTTATGCGTCATGTAACCCTTTAAGTCCAAACGACCGGACGATACGACAAGGCTTTGAGCGTCGACTTGTCCGTTTGCGCCAGTGTAGATTTGCATCGCGGCATGGTCATCGGCGTTTACAGTGATTGTTCCAGCGGTAATCGACCCGATGAACTTGGACAGCTCGCTGTTGCTAAGCGTCAGATCTTTTCCAGATGCGTCAATAAACGCAACAACGTTTCCATTGTCGTCCAGGCTTCCGCCAGTGAGATTGTACAGCGTCCCACCTTGAGCCAATGCCAGAGTACCCGATTCAACCGTTGTAGAGCCGGTATATCCGGGAGCTTGCGTCAGGGTGAGCGTACCAGCGCCGCTTTTGACAACGTTTCCTGCGCCGGAAATCGCGTTAGTAACGTTTTGATTTGAATCGTGAGCGAATTCCAGCGTTGCATTTTGAGCAACTGTAACAGCGCCAGCTCCCAGCGTTCCATTTCCGGAAAGAACCAGCGTTCCTTCTGAAACCGTTGTTGTTCCATGGCTGTTTTGACCTGTGAGCGTCATCGTACCTGCGCCGGTTTTAACAAGTGCGTTGTATTGACCGCTTCCTGCAGGAATAAATCTGCCGGAAACCGTCAGCGGGGCTTTGTCTGCAATGTTGAACGTCATAGTTCTGCCGGTGTTGTACATGGCGATATCAGCAGAAATCTCGTTCATGACGTCTTCAGGCGTTCCCGCTTCATACTGAGTATAAAAGTTGGAATTCCAAAAATGACCCGTTCGAACAGTAGAATTGTCTGTTGTACCGTTTATCGTCGAACCGTTTTTAAGGTACACATTGGAAATGTACGTATTGACAGCGCCGTTAGCGGTCAGCGTTCCGTGGTCGAGAGTAAAAGTTGTGCCGTTGGTTGAATGATCTCTTGACGTTGTCAGCGTTGAATCTTTGAGCGTAACAGACGACGCGTTAAAATATCCGTAATCCCAAAACGTCGTACCGTCTTTTGCTATGGACGCATTCATATTGTTAAACGTAATGCTGCCTAAACCGGACATGACTCCAGAAGCCGTGTAGAAAAGAATATTGCCAGGATCGTCGCCCGTTCCGTTAAACGTAACGTTTGTTCCAGTATATTTATTTAACCCGGTAATGTTCTTTTTAACGTCCAAAGTTGCGCCAGAATCAAAGTTGACTGTAAAGGTCGTATGATTTCCGCTTTTAACAAGGACGACTTTGTTATTGATGGTTGACGTTCCGCCTTTGACTGTCCAAACGCCAGTTCCATTATACCCGGCTCGCAATTCGTCAGAGCCGTTAACCGTACCGGAATTAAAGGTAATCGCATTTTGGTATTGCGCTTTATTCAATGTCAACGTCCCGCCGTTTATGGTAAGCATCGTGTTAGGAGAAGTGTTCCAGACATGGTCATAAACAAGCGTTCCGCCTGCATTAATGGTAATAGGAGCAGATCCCCAGTATCCAACAGTACTTTCAGCATTATAAACGCTGTGATTGGCGTCGATAACCATCTTACCGCCATCGATAATGACTTCTTTAATGGAATTGGTATCCCCTGCGGTACCGTAGCCAGTGCGACAGAACGTTTGCGTCCCCGCGCCAACTTTTTTAACGGTAACGTTTCTTGCTTGATTGCTAGAACCGCGAATATATCCGGCATACGAGGCAGTATCCGAACTGGCTGTTCCCGCGCCGATTTCAAAAACGTACTGATTACTGGCTGAGCTGCCAAAAAGACATGTATCTGTTGTTGCATTCAACTTGCCAATTTGAATCGTTCCAGGATTTAAAACGTTAAAGTTGCTTTTGTTGTTAATTGTCAAATCAAAGACGCCAAAAGCGCCGGGATTGATGCGGGCAAATCCGTTGTTAACGGTAAGATGTCCATTGTATCCGCCTGTCCCGTTAAAATGAACATAACCGTTTGTCGTTAAATTGCCGGAACCGGAAATGGACGCAAAGGAAGAATAATCTCCCGATGCGACTGTAACCGTTCCTCCGTTTTCGCCGATGACAATGGCGTTCGCAAAGGTTTTGCTTTTTCCAGCTGGCGAGGCGTCGAGCGTTCCGCCGTTGACAGTAACGGCTCCCGTTCCCAAACTGTTGACGGTTGAAACCGCCAGCGTTCCGCCAGTAATCGTCGTTCCGCC
>CACXSS010000152.1 GCA_902770245.1 uncultured Planctomycetota bacterium
AAACGCTTGGTTGAGTCCGGATCGCGGCAGTCCTCTGCCGCCGAAGAAATCTCACGCTCTAGTTCGCAAAGTTCGCAAAGTAATGGAAGGCGGTAACGGAGTGAGCGTTACCGAACGAAGTTACGCTTAAGCGAGCCACGGGTGTAAACCCGTGGGTGTGAGCGAAGCGAACGTTGCATATCAAACCGACGAACCAAAAACCTTCTCTGGATGCAGCCCGTCCCCGGGCTACAACTTGACGGCATTAGCCGTCAAGGAATTTAGCGACGAAAAAGACGAAAGATTTTCTTTTGCGGACGACGTCCGCCAACGGTAATTAAAGACTTCCATATTTTGCCATAAAAAGAACAACCACATTGAACCCCGTCCAGAGTAATACGGGGATTAACAGAAGAAAAAGCGTCTGCCCGTTCCTGAATCGACAGTATAACAGCCAGGTTATAATAATAGAAACATACCAGCCGATGAGAAAAATATTATGTCCAACAGGAAGATTATCAGCAATAACGCTAACGGGACCTACAATATAGATGATAAACAAATCCATTAAATTACCGGGCAGTTTTCCCTGACTTTCTAATTCTGTAAAACAGTTGGTTTTAGTCAAGACGTACAAAATCACGAATAGAATATGTACTAATGAAGCCATCGTCCCAAAATATAACCGCTGTTTTGGAGACGTCCCTTCCGTTTTAGGAGAAGCCCCGCCCGCTAAACGGAAAACGAGTCCCACAAAACTAATCCCAGTGATACTTAAGAACAGAAGAAAATATATAACGTCATAGTCATTGTTCATGGTTTATCTTCCTTGTTGCGCGGCTCTAATCGACCTTCCCTAACCATATTCCAAGTATATCCAAATCCAGAAAACAGTACAAGGGGTTAGACGAAGAAAAAAGAGAATTTTTAGCGCTTTTAAAAAACTTCGCGAACTTTGCGAACTTCGCGTGAGTTTTTTCCGGCGTTTACATAACCCGTTTTGTTCGCCTGACGGCGAATGCGTAATTCCGCTCCCGTTGGTCGCTCCATTACCGTCTTTCATTTCTTTGCGGACTTTATAGGGTCTTCTTGACAGACGCGCAAGGTATGATAAACTATAATATAGGTAAATAGCCGCGGGAGGGGCTTTACTTTAATCCTCTCGCAACTCGCTCCGTGGGTTAAAACCCACGGCTATTAATATTAAACCGCTAACGCGGTTTTAGAGGAACGCTTCGCGTCCGTTTAAAATTTCGCAACTAAATATGAATATCATGAATCGCGCCAGTCAGATATTGACAGCCGTAATTATATCGACGTTGTTTTCCAGTTGTTTATTCGCAGACCAGCCAGACCTCAGTTCCGCAACTGTTGGAATTCAGAGCGTCTGGAAGCCGGGCGTCTGGACGCCGGTGGTCGTGCCCGAGTCGGTCAGCGCGTCTCCGATTGTCGCGATTGAAGCGGCGGACGACGACGGCGTTTGGGTTGAATACCCCGTCAGCAAATCCGACGACGGCGCCTATCGCGCTCTGGTTCGCTCTTCCAAACGACAAGGCGCCGTTCAGCTTATCTTTGAAGACAAGGCGGTTAAAAAGCTGCCTATGCCGACTGCGGCGCAAAGCCATCGGGAAGTCGTTCTGGTAATCGGGACGGAATCGGAATCGGAATTCGTCCGGCTGTCGATAACCCACACAGACGTCGATCCCGCTCATCGCCCCGTCGTCGTTCAGATTGACTCAATAGACCAGCTTCGATCCCAGCTTGTTCCTGACAACGCCTTGTCGCTGCAGGTTGTCGACCGAATCGTCTGGTTCCATAAACCGGGAACGGACTTGACCGCGCCGGAACTGGTCGAGTGGCTTCGCCTGGGCGGGGATGTAACGCTCTCAACGCTCGACATCGAAAAAGCCGACGCGTTTCTCAACTCGTTACAGCCGGAATCAACGCCCCGCGCTGACGCGGCGTCACAGCAGACGGAGTATTATCTCAATCAGACGCGGTCGTTGGAACAGTACGCCGGGTCCGATCAGCCCATTCCCAAGCTGGGGTTCGGACAGCGTTACAACCTCCGCGCCGTTCGTCTGCCGGTTTCTGCTGACGCCGTTGTTGAATGTTCGTTTATGGACTTGCCGCTGATCTATCGTCAGGCCGTTGGGTTTGGACGTCTGACCGTTGCCGCCATTGACCTCAACGCAGAGCAGATTCAGAAATGGTCGAATCGTGAACGGTTTCTCCGCCGCGTTATGGACGTTCCCGAGACGGAAGAAAAAGCCCAGCGGTATGCCGCCAACGCGATTCTCCATTACGGTTACGACGACCTTTCCGGTCAGCTGGCAAGCGGTCTGAACCAGTACAAAGACGTTGCCATCCCGTCGTTTTGGCTTGTCGCGGCGGTTCTGATTGCATACATTCTTTTAATCGGGGCGGGCGACTATTTCCTCTGGCGAAAGCTGCGTCTGCCGACCTGGATAACCTGGATTTCGTTCCCGATTTACATAGCCGTCTTTTGCGGGCTGTTTTACTGGATGTCGCGAACGCAGTCCGGGTCAGCCGTCAGAACGAACTGGGCGGGCGTCGTTGACGTCGATTACGCCTCCGGCGAGACGCAGCAGTTTCTCTACGGCGACGTCCTCGCCCCGCGCGCTGGAACGTACAGCCTCGCGTTTGAATCGCTGGATAAAAACGCAGCGCTGACTGGCGTTACAACGTGGTTCGGGTCAACCGGACAAGGCATTTCCGGCATGAACTCTGCGCCCTCGGCGAACATAAACTCCCCGTTCGGCGCTCACAGCGCGCCGTCGGAAACGTCACACGGATTCACCGTCAATTCCGCCGCCAGAGCGACCAGAAACGTCTTCTGCCGCAGCGTCGGAAAGCTGGACAGCGCTGCGTCCCCGCTGGCGTTTACCCTCAAAGACGATCAGGGCAAACCCCTGGGAACCATTTCCAACCAAACCAAAGACGTTACATTCAGCGAGTGCCTGCTCCTGTACGGGCAGTGGGCGTTTCCGATTGGAGAGTTCAAGCCGGGACAGACTGTTACAATCGACGACTCTCTCCAGCGATATTCCATCAACGCCGTTCTGGTTGGGCAGCGGGTGCAGATGTCGGACGTTTCGGTCAAGTATTCCAACGATACGATTCCGTACAATCCGATCAGCCTCAACCCGGAAGAGCCGCTTCGCGCTATGCTGTTTTATAAGACGTCCGGAGGCGCATCGTACGCCAAACTCGATTCCGGATACCAGTCGCCGACCGATTTCAGCTCGCTGATCCATCTCCGCCGCGCGGTCTTGCTGTGCAAAGTCAGTCCGGCGCAAGCGGAAAAGAATCTTCGCCTTCGCGTTGAGCAAAACGGGTTTGACGTCTCAAACTCTCAGCCATCTGGCGACTGCCGCTTGCTGTTCTATCGGTTTGTTTTGCCGCTAGACGAATGAAAACTCCTTATTTCATAACATAACAACGCGGAAACTAAAGCTGCTGGAACGGGCGTTGGGGTCAACGGCGTTATACGTGTCGGTCAGACAGCCTTCAATATCCTCATAGCAGTCTACAACTTTATTATAGCAGCCGCCGCGCAGCAGACGTTCCGTCCAAAACCCGGAAGGTCCCGTTGGGTCTGTTACATTGTCATCGGGATCGTGCATGCAGCCTCTTTCATCGTATAAATCCTGACACCATTCCCAGACGTTTCCGAACATGTCGTACAGACCCCACGCATTGGGTTCTTTCGTTCCGACGCGATGCGTTTTATCGCCGCTGTTAAACCTGTGCCAAGCCATCTCGGACAAACGCCCGGTGTAATAGTCCGCATTGCCGGCGCGGCAGGCGTATTCCCACTGGGCTTCCGTTGGAAGTTTAACCGGCAAACCAAGCTCAGCGCACTTTTGACAAAACGCCTGACAGTCAAACCAGGAAACGTTTTCCACCGGATAGTCTTCGCTGCTGAAAGCGCTTTGCTCGTCGGACGGAACGGGAATCTTTACGCGCGCGCCCATAATTGTAACAACATCCATCTTGACGTCGTTACCGTTAAACCCGAGAGCGCTGTTAAACTTGCTCGGGTTGTTTCCCATAACAGCCTGCCATTGTTTTTGTGTTACAGGCGTTTCCTGCATCCAGAAGCCTTTGGTCAGCGTTACGCAATACTGTCCTTCGTTGTCAAAGAACCATTCCTGACGTATTGGCATCGTAAAAGACCCGGCTGGACACCATCGGAACGCGAATTCCGTCCCGTTGACAGTACAGGTTTTACGTTCGCCTGCGACGGTTCCCTCAGCGAACTTGTTTGGACGCGGATTCTCGTTTTCTGTTGACATGACTATTCTCCAGCATTGCTATTTCTTGTTTTTCGAATGAAATATACTGTGTAAAAACCTTGCTAACCAATTCTGCTTTTTAACAATAACCCCAACATTCTTCCAGTTCTCGATCTCATTTTCAGGCGGGATCTCAAAGAATTCATGAGAAAACGGAAACGCCGTATACGGAGGACGAGCGTGCGTTATCTCGACAGGAATAAGCGGAAAAGACAGGTCAAGTTCTTCATTCCAAACATGCTGCGCCAGACAAATTAAAGCGGCTCCATAAAGGTTTACATTATCATTAATACAGCCCTTGGCGTGTTTCCAGCCGCGATTAAAATTCTGTATCGCGGTTGAAAAAGCGGTTTTGTCAAACGCCGCAATGGCTTCCATGGAATAGTAAACGTGCCTGTATGTCGCGTCTGAGTATTTACGTTTGGAAATAGAAAAGAACTCTTTTGCTTCTTCCGTTTTTTTAGATATCAATAGCGAAAGCAGTTTGGCAATATCATATTCCCAATAAGGGATTTCCCAATAATAATGTATAACATCACGGCTTTTGATGAGCCATTGATTGAATTGTTTATCTGTCAATAACGACCAGTACTCGCCTATGGATTTTATAAGCGCTTGATCTTGAGTTATCATGCTCAATAAAACATATTTCCAATTGGCAGGTCCTGTTAAATTGAAAAAAATCGGATACCCCTGGAAATACATTTCAAAAAATACCGGATAATTACAGACGCCGTGTAAATGTCGTTTAATCCTTCTTCGTAATTACCGTCTTCAATATACATTGACGCTAAACGTATAAAAGAATGCAGGGCATGCCACTGCGTATAGCAGGAATATTTTCCCTTATCGTAACGATTCGTTTTGCGAATCTCGCGCAATGAGCTTTTAATTTCGTGTATGACTACGGAATAATTATTCATTTCGTCATTGTTTATGGTTAAAACGATTCTTTCGGTATATACGCCTTCTCCAAAAACTGTTTACATAAATTATACACGATATTTAAGAGAATATTTAGAAATTGACCTTTTTTTAAAAAATGTCAATATTTTCTATCAACTCGGTTCGTCTTTTATTTTGCGTAAATTGTCTATGATTTCCTCGCACATGTCAATGCAGGATTTCTGTTCTTCTAAAAAATCGCTTTCATTTCCGCCGTCTTTCAGAACTCGACATAAACCTGTCAGCAGACTCTCTCTTGTCGGTTCTAAAATCAATGAGGTTCGGAACAGCTTTTCCGCCAACGTGTAGTTGTCGTTTATGTAATAGTAAACCGCCAGTTCTTCGTATGCGTTAACGCAGAACGGATCCTTCTCCAATATTGAAATGTAGCAATTCGGAATGTCTATAGACGAATCTTCGTAATAGTATTTATAACTTTCAAGAATGCGTTTCCAGGATGCCAGAAAAGGCGATTGCGGATACCGCGCCAGCAGAGCGTCAATTTTTTGAATCTCTTTGGAATAGTTTTCGGACGTTCTGTCTTTATTCTCAATGCACGTTTCCAAACTATCGAATAAATCGGAAACTATCGCCATGAAATTATCAAGCTTTTTGTTTTCGTCAGAGTTGCGTTCGTTTTCCATTTCTTTGCGATCTTTGCGGCTAAAAATTTGGCGAGCTATCGCTCGCTTGAAAAAACTTTCGGTCGCCAGCAAGCTGGCTCCCTTTTAGGGAAGTTTTTTCAAGTTTAATTAAGAGGGGAAAACCTTTTTTGAAAAAAAGGTTCTTCCCCTCAAACTCCCCTTTCCAAAAAACTTTAAGTAGGGAACGTAATTAACCAATCGGCGAATATCCGTTTAATCCGTAAAATCTGTGTGCGGACTGACCCACTCTCACACAACGAGCAGCGCTTGCGTAATTGCTAATTGCTAATTGCTAATTGCTAATTTTGCCTCCCCGCACCATCTTCGGCAAATATCGCCCCAAATGCGGGGGCTGATTGTATCCGACGTTTTGCCAGACAATCGACATACGGTAGACGTGGTCGGTCATGAGGCAGTTGACGCGATACGGCGTTGGAATCGTTGTCGAAAAAATATTGATCTGAGTGGGATTTTCAGCGTTGTACAGGATTACTTCTTCCCGCCAGTCGCCCAGGATGTCCGCCTGCAGATTGGGATTGGACTTGGTTCCGTTAATCGTCGACGAATGGTTTATTCTCCAGAACGTCGCCAGGCGACCGTTTTTCCACGAGTCGATAGCGCTGCGGTCAAACAGCTCGTCCTGCAAGTCGCCGTCCCAATAGATGCGGAAGTTCTGAGATGGACGGCGGTCGGAAATCTTCTTGCCGTCTAACGACCACAGACCGTCCGCTGCGTACGACCAGACTTCGTATCCGGGATTGTCCGCGTCGACGTCTGCCGCCAAGCCGCGTCCGACGTCAAAGCCGGCGTGAACGCCCCAGAGAATCTTGCCGTCCGCTGCCCGGACTTCCATGCCGTACTCGGCTGCTTTGCTTTCGTGAACGTCAAAGACGTAGAGTGAGTTGCGAGTTGCGAGTTGCGAGTTGCGAGAAGGTTCAGAGCGACCAACGGGAGCGGACTGTGGAGCTTCGTTATCTTGAGGCGTTGTACTTGCAAACAGATGCAGCGCGTCGCCGTGCCCTAATCCGGTTCGATACAGTAACGTCCCGTCGTCGTCCAGAGCGGCGGAGCCGTAGACGATTTCGTCTTTCCCGTCGCCGTCCAGATCGCCGACTGCCAGATTGTGGTTCCCCTCTCCGTAAAGCCCTTCGCCCGGCGTTTCGCTTTTATGCATCCAGCGCAGTTTGAGGTTCTTCCCGTCGAAGTCAAACGCCATGACGTACGCCGCCGTATAGTACCCGCGGCAAAAGACGGCAGATGTACCGACAGGGTCGGTTCCCGATTGGATGTGGGTAGCGCCGAAAGCAGCTTTTTCGGAGGCATAACCTTGTCCTTCTGCCCGTGCGGCTACGCACTTGTCCAGAGAAGCAGCGCAGGCGAGGAATCTGTCACAGCGATTTCCGTAGTTGTCGCCCCAGCCGTCAGCGGCGTATCGATCCATCTTCCGAACCGTTCGCGGGGCGGGATAGTCAATCGTACAGATCGCCGCGCCAGTCTCGCCGTTAAAGACGGTGAGATATTCCGGACCGTTCAGAACGCGCCCGCCCTTGTCACGGTAGTCCGCTTTGGCGTCGCCGATAACGCGCCCCTGACCGTCAACCGTTCCGTCTGCGGTTTTACAGATCAGTTCCGCCTTGCCGTCCCCGTCGAAATCGTAAACCAGAAAGGGAGAATAATGCGCTCCCGATCGGATATTGACGCCTAAATTGACGCGCCAGAGCTTCTTCCCGTCCAGCGTATAGGCGTCGATAAACGTCGTGCCCGTATACCCGTTTTGGGAATTGTCGCGGGCGTTGGTCGGTTCCCATTTGACGATAAGTTCATACCGCCCGTCGCCGTCCAGATCGGCGCAGCTCATGTCGTTGGGGCGATACTGACACGTTGACCCGTCAGGCATCGTTTGATCGTCCGGCAAGTCCAGCGTCAGGGTCAGAAAACCGTCTTTCCAAGCCTTAACCGCCGGGCTGACAGAGCCTTTATATTCTACGGAATAGACAGAATCGCTCGTTCCATCCCGGTCGAGATAATTCGATCCGGTGGACGCGTCCAGAGCTGCAATCGGCTTCCCGTCCCGCAAGAGCGTATAGACAGAGTCGTCCGCGTCGCTGGGCAGAACACGCCACGACGTAAAGACGCCCTGCGGCGTCTGAATCGCGACCACGCCCCGATCAAGGCGCTCTTCTCCCTGTGCCGCCACCGTCAAAATCAGGAGGAACAACACGTATAACTGAGTACGATAATATTTCATAGCGTCGTTTCCTTTCGAGTATTATTATACCAAGAGTTAAGAAATTTTCTACTCCCCGCAAAGGAACGCTCTGCGAAATGGGCGCGCTCAAAATTGGGGGGCATGAAATCATGAAATAAGGAATAAGAACGCAGAAACCGCAGACTACTCGCAGAATACGCAGACGGACTGGGAATGTGGCGACGACGCTAACTACGTTAGC
>CACXSS010000153.1 GCA_902770245.1 uncultured Planctomycetota bacterium
CCGGCAACATGCAGGGCAAGACGGTAATTCTGCCTTTGATTATTTTCTACAAGTTGGGAGAGCACGACTATATCGGCGCGACGACCGTTGCGGTTTCGATGCTCGTAGCGTCGTTTGCGCTGCTGTTTTTCATCAATATGATTCAGCTTTGGGGATCCCGCTATAAGGACGAGGAGAATTGATTCGATGAGCGCTATAGACTATAACAAATGCCACATCACGTTTTGCGCTGCGCCGGGTAAAAAATCTCAGTCGCTGGCAGCGTCCAAAGAGGATTCGGCTTCCAAAGAGAAACAGCCTCCGCGATACAAAAGCCCGCTGGAACGACGTCTGGAAAGCACGACGGAACCACGCTGGGTTCGGTATCTGCTGACGTTTTTGGCGTTGGGATTCCTGTTTCTGTTCCTGGTTCTGCCGCTGATTTTCGTATTCGCTCACGCGTTTAGCGCCGGTTGGAAAGTGTACTGGGCTGCGCTGGTCGAACCGGATACGCTTTCCGCCATCCGACTGACGCTTTTGGCGACGCTGATTGCCGTTCCGCTTAACGTCCTGTTTGGAATCTGTGCGGCGTGGTGCATCGCAAAATTCAATTTCCCCGGCAAGGGAATCCTCGTTACGATTATTGACCTTCCTTTTGCCATCTCGCCGGTTATTGCCGGTATGCTGTTCGTGTTCATGTTTGGGGCAGGGACGTTTTTGGGCGACCTGTTCAACTCCTGGAACATCAAGATAATTTTTGCCGTTCCCGGCATTGTCATTGCAACGACGTTTGTAACGATGCCCTTTGTCGCCAAGGAGCTTATTCCGGTCATGCAGGCGCAAGGCTCGGACGAGGAAATGGCGGCTCGCGTTTTGGGCGCCAACGGCTGGCAGATGTTTATGCGCGTTACGCTGCCGAATATTAAATGGGGTTTGCTGTACGGGATTATTCTCTGCAACGCCCGAGCGGTTGGCGAGTTCGGCGCCGTTGCCGTCGTCTCCGGACAGATTCGCGGCAGAACGACAACCGTTCCGCTGCATATTGAACAGTTATATAACGAAATCGACCCGATTACTGGCGTAACGGCGGCGTTTGCCGTTGCGTCTCTGCTGACCATGTTGGCTCTGGTAACGTTGGTTTTGAAAACCATTGTTGAAATGAAAACGGAAATCAAATGAGCATTGAAGTCAAAAATATCACAAAATGGTTCGGACAGTTCAAGGCGTTGGACAACGTATCGCTGACGGTCAATTCCGGCGAGCTGGTGGCTCTGCTCGGTCCGTCCGGGTCTGGCAAGACGACGTTGCTGAGAATCATCGCCGGTCTGGAAGCCCCGTCTGACGACGAAGGGCAGATTCTCTTCAGCGGCGCGGACGTTTCCGACCACAAAGTCGGCGACCGCAACGTCGGGTTCGTGTTCCAGCATTACGCCTTGTTCAGAAACATGACGGTTTTCGACAACATCGCCTTCGGACTCAACGTGCGCCCTCGCGCCACGCGCCCGACAAAGCAGGAGATTCACGACAAGGTCATGGAACTGCTTCGGTTGATTCAGCTGGAATCGTTTGCCGACCGATATCCCAACCAGCTTTCCGGAGGTCAGCGACAGCGAGTTGCGTTGGCGCGCGCGTTGGCGGTGGAACCCCAGATTCTGCTGTTGGACGAACCGTTCGGCGCTCTGGACGCCAAAGTTCGAGTTGAACTGCGCGCCTGGCTGCGGCGTCTGCACGACCAGATTCATCTGACAAGCGTTTTCGTTACCCACGACCAGGAAGAAGCGCTGGAACTGGCAGACCGCGTCGCCGTTATGAGCAACGGGAAAATCGAGCAGTTCGACACGCCAGACGTCGTCTTCCATCACCCGGCGTCCGAATTCGTCATGAACTTTTTGGGAACGGTCAACCAGTTCTCCGGGCGCGTCAGCAAAGGACTCGTTCAGATCGGTCAGTACAAGTTCCGCATTCCGGACGACGTCAACTTGAGCGAAAGCGGAACCGCCGCCATTTTCGTTCGACCTCACGACGTTGCCATTTCCAACCATCCGCAGCCGGATAAAATCTGCCTTCGCGCGCTGGTAAAGAACGTCCATTCCGCCGGCGCCCACGTTCGCGTTGACCTCATTACGGAAACCAACGACGAACTCACCGCCGAGCTTTCCCATCAGGAAAACGAACAGCTTCACGTAACTCCGGGGCAGAACGTTTTCGTCCATTTGAGAAACCTCCGCATCTTCGGTCAGGCGTCAGCGCTGAACTCGGAGGATTCAATTTGAAATTAGGTTTATTGAGTTAGAAGGCGCCTATTTGATGTAAATGTGATACGCATCGGAGTGCGAGAGTGAAGCGTTAGCGTAACTCTCGCTTTTATTCTAAATCAGAATCGTTTCAAACGTCAAGCGTAGCTTGATACTGAAAATCAACGGTCTTGACGGTAAGCCGTCAAGTACGAAAGCGGCGCCAAAGCGCCGCACTCCGATAGAAAACCTTTCTGGATCGCGAGCGATAGCTCGCTTTTTTTCTGCAATCGTTGTCTGTTTTATCTATTCTTTTTATCTTTCTATCTTTTTACTAAAATTTTCTGTTCAGCGCTTCTCGAATGAAAAAATTTAGTGTATAATATAGTACAAGTGTAAAAGCGATTTTCCGTTTGCAGTTGGTCGTCCCGGCGCAGACATCGTTTATATATTCGTTATCCAGTTTTACCCTATGAAGTAGTAAAAACATGGCTAATCATCAATACCGTTCATTATTGTCTGCCCGCATTTTAACGATTTGCGGACTTGCCCTTTTTGCAATTCTTTGCGTTTCCAGCGTTGCATCGGCTGATTTGGTTACATATTGGACGTTCAACGAAGGGACGTTTACTGACGAATCTGGAAATGGCTATACGGGAAATGTGGGAGGCACGGATCCAACAGTAACAGATGATGGAATCGTTGGAAAAACGTTTAAAGGCAGCGGCAGTGGAAAGTATAACATCGACGTTTCGGCTGGCAATGTTAATATGAACAATTTTTCTGTTTCATTTTGGGGAAAGCAAACCGGAGCCAACTGGAAAGATTACATTAGCGTGTATTCTTCCAAGTACGGCGACAGCGATTTCCAAAGGGCAAACGATTCTTTGTGCATCTATAATTCTCCATGGGGTACATTTTCTGCAGATATGAACCTCTCATCCGGGTTTCATCATATTGTATTTACCTCAGATACTGAAACAGGCGATGCCAAATTGTATGTTGATGGAAATTTAAGATCAACAATAAACAAGACTGATATTGATGGCGCTATTAGTAATCTTATGTTAGGCGGTAATTTTAATACCGGAAATCGTAACAGCGCCGCCACGGTCGATGAAGTTCAATTTTACAACCAGCCCTTGACTGCTGAACAGGTTCAGTTCCTGTACAACAATCCGTCTTTGTATCAGGCGTCGGTCTATCAGCGCAGCGCGGCGTCAGACGGAAACTGGTCAGACGCCGCCTGGAACGCCAACGGAAAAACCGGTCAGGCGTTTGCAAACTCCTCAGCGGTGCAATTAACGGCTCAAAATTCGCCGACTTTGACGCTTGATAAAGACATTACCGTCAACTCGATTGATTTTAACGGCTCAATGACGGTTGCCGGTTCTAAAGCGATTACGCTCAATGGTGAAAAACGCATTGGCGTTGCCAACGCTGGCGATAACGTTACGATTAACGCTCCGATTAATATCCCTCAGTTTAACAGCTCCTTTACCAAAACCGGCGCAGGCAAACTCACTCTTACCAAAGACTTTACGCACACCGGCGATACAACAATTTCTGGAGGCGTTTTATGTCTGGCTGGAACTGGCGCTTTATCGTCAACTGCCTTCAAAAACGAAGGCGCGTTAGAGCTTGGGTACTCGAATGACAGGGTTGTCAATAATAGCATTTCCGGTAACGGAGGCTTTATTAAATCCGGCGCGGGAACTGTTACTCTTACTTCTCCAGAATATTTTGGCGATACAACAGTTACAGGCGGAAAGCTTATAATCGGATCTACGTTCTTTAATTCTTCCTCTGTAACCGTGTCCGGGGGAGCGTTCCAATCCGGGGACGTCCTTTACTCGAAAGACATTACTGTTACCGGCGGTTCATTTGTTGTTGGCGATACGTCAACGTCCAGCACTATTACGATAAACGCTCTTACTCTTGACGGCGGAAGAATCTGTTTCGATTTTAACGATGCCTACGGCGACTACGACGCCGACTGGCTGAAGGTTTCTTCCGCCACCCTGAATTCCGGGTATATTGATTTGACTTTTAATAGTAGCAGCGCTGACGAGTGGTGGACTGTTATTAATAGTTACGAGAACGGGTTCTCCCTGATTGACGGCAATATCGCGGATTTTGAACAATTCAATCCCAATAATGTCATAGTTTCTGTAAACGGTACGCCGAGTAACAAATGGACGCTTGAGGCTCGTTCTAATGAACTTGTGCTTTTTGCTGTAGATGGCGGAGACGATCCGGGTCCCGGACCGGGTCCTGGACCTGATCCCGGCGATAATACGTGGTATGACGCCAATACGTCTGATATTTACGAATCGAGCTGGACGATTGACGGAACGAATAAAGTCGGCGCCAAGTTTACCGACGGCAGTTCTGACGCAGCGTATTCCGGCAACGTCTATATGAACGCAGACGGGGCTTTTAACGTCGGGGCGAGCAAGAATCTGACGCTCTCCAACGAGATTTCCGGTTCCGGCGCTATGGATAAAACCGGAGAGGGAACGTTAACGCTCAGCGCTGCAAACAATAATTTTACCGGCGCGACAAAGGTTTCAGAAGGAACGTTGGCTTTAACGGCGCAAAACGCGATTTCCAATTCCTCTTCCGTTGAAAACAATGGTGCGATTACCATGGGCGCCGCGCAGTCGCTCAATAACCTGTCGGGAACTGGAACGATTGACAACGGCGGAAACGCTTTGACGCTCAATAATACTGCTCCATCCGAGTTTTCCGGCGCAATTTCCGGCTCGGGGGCTATGGTCAAATCGGGGTCTGGAACGCTGACGTTGTCCGGCGCGAATACGTACACCGGCGCGACGACGGTAAATGCCGGCGCTTTGACGCTGGCGTCCGGCGGCGCTCTTGTCAGTAACGATATTACGGTTGGTCCTAATACAACCGCCGAGATGACAATCCAGTCAGGAGCGACTGTTACAACTAACGGCGCAATTTACGTTGGTTTGGACAGTGGTTCAAACGCTACGCTTAACATTGAAGGCGGAACTGTTAATACCTATTGGCTTCGACCTGGACGCAACAACGGTTCAAAGGGCGTCGTCAATATTTCCGGCGGCGTTGTTAATGTCAGCAAACCTTCTTCTGTTTCCGGTTACGACGAATGCGAAATCGGCAATAACGGCTCTGGTAAAATCACCGTCTCCGGCGACGCCAAACTGAACTTTACCGGAACGGTTCGCATTGCCAACATGGGCAAAGCCGAATCCTATATCAACATTCAGGATTACGGCGAGATGACCGTTAAATCGTTGTTTGTCGGTCAGCGCGGAACGAATTTGGGATCCATGACGCTTTCGGGTCATGCGAAACTGACGATTGATAATGAACTTAACGTCGGTACGAACTCCGGTTCAAAGGGTACGGGTACGATGACTCTTAAAGATTATGCAACTGTTACGCTGGGCGGTACAGCGCGATCCTACGTTGGCTACAACGCGGGAACCAGTACGCTCAACGTTTCAGACAACGCATCGTTTACCGCTACCGGAAAAGGCTTCCTGATCGGCGAGTCGGGAGCAGGCGTCATTAATCAAACAGGCGGAACGATTACATTAAAAACGACAGAAGGTCAGGTATTCCTTGCCGACGCCAAAACCGGAAAAGGGACTCTCAACATCTCCGGCGGAAAGCTCAATTTACAAAGCACATTGATTGCCGGCACCCGAGGCACAGCTATAATTAACCTGTCGGGAACCGGTGAAATCAACGCAGACGCGACTGTCGTTCTTGCTCCCGGATACGAAACGACGTCGAATACAACTGTCAATCAAACCGGCGGAACGTTTAACGCCAATAACGGAATCGTTTACGGAAATTATTTTGCCAACCGCGGTACCGGCGTTTACAAGCTTTCCGGCGGAACGCTCAATTCGCCGTCAATTAAATACGGTTCGCAAACGCCTGCCAGCGCTTCGTTTGAAGTGTCCGGCGGCGTCGCCAATATTACCGGAGAGGTTGCCGTTCCGACTACGGTTTCCGGCGGTACGCTCAACGCCAATTCTATTGCAATTCCCGCTGGCAAAGAACTGACGGTTTCCGGCGGCGCTGTCAATCTGGGCGCTGGCGGCATTACAGCGGCAGGCGCGTACACAGTCAATCTGTCTGGCGGAACTCTGGCTACCAAAGGCGCAAGCTGGTCGTCCGCTCTTAACGCGACTGTTACAGACGCTGTAACGATTGCTCCTGAATCGGGTCAGTCAATTACATGGAACGGCTCGCTGTCCGGATCCGGCTCTGTTGCAAAGAGCGGGGCAGGGACGCTGACGCTGACCGGCTCCAATTCGTATACCGGCGAAACGACGGTAAACGGCGGAACGCTCGTTCTGCCGGCGTCCGCCAGCCTGGCGACGTCGCAAATTACGGTTAATTCCGGCGCAACGTTCCAGACAGGCGCGAGCGTCGAAAATTCAGACGTCGTCCTGGAAGGCGGCGCGCTCGTTTTGGGAACGCCGGACGCTGTGGCAACCATTACCGTTGGCGATTTTGTCCTCGACGGCGGCGCTGTTATGTACGACTTCTTTGACAGTTCGTCAATTTATAATTACGATTATTTGTATACCAATGACGCGACTTTGACGTCTGGAACGATTAACATTGCGTTCAATAACAACGACGAAGACGACTGGTGGAATCAGAACACCGACAGCGGCTACGTCCTGATTGAATCGTTAGGTTTAACCGCAGACGACCTGAGCAATATTCGTCTGCTGGTCAATTCCGAACGGACAACCAAATGGACCCTGGATACAGACGGCGACAACCTCGTTCTGAAAAATCAGACGGAGCCGCAAGGAGATCTGTATTATCGCGCCGAGTCTGAAGAAGACCGCGCTAAAGAGAACTGGACGATTGACGGAGACGATAAGGTCGGCGTTACGTTTACCGAAGGCGAGCAGAACGCTGTTACGTATTCCGGCGGCGTTGCAATGGAAGACAACGGCTCGTTTGAAGTTGCAGATGGTAAAAATCTGACGCTCTCCGGCGTCGTTTCCGGCGATGGGGAAGTTGAAAAGATCGGCGACGGTACTTTGACTCTTTCCGGCAACAATACCAATACCGGCAAGACGACCGTTTCTGAAGGAACGCTCGCTCTGACCGGCGCTGCCGTCAAGGCGAATAACTCAATCGAAGTTGCTCAAGACGCGACTTTGGAATACAACGTTGCCGCTGGCGATTCCAAACAGCTGACGTTCTCGGACGACGTTACCGTCTCCGGGGCTGGGGATGTAGTCAAGACGGGCGCTGGCAAGCTCAAGATTCTCGCAGCCGACGGTCAGTTTGAATCGAGTACGTTTGCCGTCAATGCCGGTGAACTTGACTTCAAGGGACAGTACAACGGTGACTTGACAGTCAAGTCTGGCGCAACGCTTTCGCCCGGCAATTCCGTTGGCGATTTGACCGTCTACGGCGACATTAAAATCGACGCCAGCGGAACGCTCCTGTTCGAGTTCAGCCCATATAACGCTGACCCGGATATGCAGGAATTCGACACGCTTGCTATTACAGACGCGTCCAACGAGCTTGTTCTTGATACAAATTCAATTGTCAAGCTGTTCTTTACAAGCGCAGCTGACGCCAACCTTTGGGCGGCGGAAGGCGAAGAGTACAAACTGGTTTCAGACGAAGGATTTGTCGCCGACGTTACCGACATGAGCGATCTGCTAGGGAACTACACAAGCCTGTTTGCTCTGCAAGGCAGACCGGACGGTCTTTACCTGATTGGTCTTGGCGCCGGTCCCGCTCCCGAACCCGGCTCCGGCGTTCCGGAACCGTCGACGTGGGCGCTGCTCGTTCTTGGCGTTGTCGTATTATTCTTGCGTAAGCGAGTTAGGAGTTAGGAGGGAGGAGTGAGGAGTTGGCGCAAGCGCTCCTCATAGGTTGTGTAACGTATCGGAGTTACTGTAATAAAGTCAAGTAGTTGAATAAGAAAAATTTAGATAAAAATCTAAAATTTTCTTACGTATTTTGGTTTGTTGAACCAAGCATAAG
>CACXSS010000154.1 GCA_902770245.1 uncultured Planctomycetota bacterium
GATATTTCAGGTATTTCTTTCTCTTTTGACGGTTTGGCTGATTTATCGAATTGGTCTTAAAGCGTTTAAAAGTGAATTGACCGCGTTAATCGGAGCAGGGCTGTTCTGTTTTTATCCGTCGATGCTCATGCAGAATTTTATGATTCTGACGGAAACGGAATTTACGTTCTTTCTTGTCCTGACGCTTTATTTTGCCGTCAACCTTTTTCAGGACAAGAATGAGGCAACAGACGAAAACGATGTAACAGACGAAAACGGTGAGAACCGCTCTTTGAGTATTAAGTCAGCGTTACTCAACGCCGCGTTATGCGGTTTGTTTTTGGGGCTGGGCGCGTTGACCAGAAGCATCTTGTGGCTTGCCATTCCATGCGTATTTTTGTATATTCTTCTGTTTCTCAAAGCGAGATGGACGATTCGCGTTTCTTCTGCCGTTGTTGCCTTGCTTGTCAGCAGCGCGGTGATTGCTCCGTGGGTTGTTCGGAATACTCAGCTTCAAAAAACGCTGACGGCTATCGACTGTATGTCGGGGCGAAATCTCATGATGGGCAACTACGAATACACGCCTCTGTACCGTTCCTGGGACGCCATTCATCAGGAAGGCGAGAAGAACTGGTACAGCGTTCTGCGAACAAAGTACAAAAACGTCGACCCGATGACGCAAGGACAAAAAGACAAAATGGCGGGCAAGTACGCCAAAGAATTTATGGCGTCGCATCCCGGTTTGACGCTTCAGCGCTTTGGAATGAAAGCTCTGTGCTTTTGGCAGCTGGAACGTTCAACCGCGGCGTTGTTTGCTCATGGCGACGTTCAGGGAATGAATTCAGAGTACAGCAAGCAGATGTCGATTCTTGTTGCGGGAATTGTCATGCTGTACTACGCTCTGATTTTTACAACCGCGGTTTTCGGCGCGTTTTTTGCTCTACCGAAGTCGTGGCGCGTCCATCTTCTGTTTTTGTGCGTAGTCGGTCTGTTTTGGGGCGTTCATTCACTCGTTTTCGCGCATTCGCGCTATCATTTGCCGCTGACGCCGTTGTTGTGTCTGTACAGCGCGGCATACGTTACATACGTAATCGAGAACGGTTTTGATTTCACACGCCGACAGATTCCGTCGTTGATAGGCGGCATTTTGATTGTTGGAACGTTCGTTTGTTTTTGGACTTTGGAGACGCTATGGTATCTGGGATGAAAAGAATTTGTCAGTTTGTTCACACGCTCAACTGGGGCGGGGCGGAAACGCTGGCGTATCGCCTGGCGACCAACCCGGATCTAACTAATCGGTATGAGTTTGTGTTCTTTTGTCTGGATGCTGAAAACGTCGCTCATGCCGGGGCGATGGCGCAGAAGCTTATCGACCAGGGATACAAAGTCGAATGTCTAAACCGTCAGCCCGGTTTGGACAGGGACTGCGTCAAACGGCTTGCGAATCTGTTTGAACAGTACGAAATCGATATCGTTCACGCTCATCAATGCACGCCGTATTTTTATTCGTCCTTGGCGAGATGGCGAAAGAAGAATCCGAAAATCCTGCTGACTGAACACGGGCGTTTCTATCCAGACGTTGTCAGCTGGAAACGTCGGCTTGTCAATCAATTTTTGTATCGACGCGACGATATTCTAACCGCTGTCGGGCAGCGGGTCAAAGATGCGCTTCAAAAAAAGGAGGGTTATCCCGGTAAGCGAATTCAGGTGATATACAACGGAATCGACCCGGACGTATACGACAACCTTCGTTCTGCTAACGAAAACGACACGCGAGAATCCGTTCGTCGCGAGTTTAATATTCCTGACGATGCTTTTACGATAATTCAGGTTGCCCGGCTCGACAAGATAAAAGATCATAAAACTGCGCTGAGAACCTACGGCGCGTTAAAACAGACTGTTCCCAATGTTCGACTGCTCATTGTTGGCGATGGTCCGGAACGGGACTTTATTGAACAAAGAATTCATCATCACAACCTTCAGGACGGCGTTATTATGACCGGCGCCAGATCAGACGTCAGTCGACTGCTCAAGGGGGCGGACGCGTTTCTGCTCACGTCGCTTTCAGAGGGAATTCCTGTTACATTTTTGGAGGCAATGGCGGCGCGGCTTCCCATTGTAACAACAGACGCCGGAGGCTGTAAAGAAGTTGTTGTCAATGGTCAGACGGGTTTTGTCGCCCCCGTTGGAAATCCAATGTCGTTGGCAAAAGCCCTTCATCTGCTGGCAACCGAACCAAAACTGTCAGCACGGCTGGGTGAAGCAGGGCGCGCCCGATTACTGGAAATGTTTACTCAGCGGCAAATGCACGACGCTTATAGGCGCATGTATGAACAGATGTTGACAGACGGTATTTGAGTTAGGAATTAGGAGTGAGGAGTTAGGAGCGATCGCAAGCGTTTCAACAACTCCTCACTCCTCCTTCCTCACTCCTAACTACCAATCCCAAAGACAAATCAAAAATGACAAAGTCAAAGACTCTCCTGCTGGTTTTTTCTGACGACTGGGGACGGCATCCGTCCAGCTGTCAGCATTTGATTAAACGTCTGCTGGATCGTTACGACGTCGTTTGGGTCAACACGATTGGAACGCGAGCGTTAAGGCTCAACTGGGTTACGATTCGCCGGGCGTTTGAAAAAACCGTCAGCTGGATAATCGCTTCGACTGAAAAAGAATCCATTTTGGATGTTTCTAATCATCGTAACCCCAAGGTTCTTAATCCAAAGATGCTTCCTTCCTTTGGAGGGAAAACGCGGCGAAGAATTAACAAATCTCTTTTGGTTAAACAGATTATTCCTGAACTGGAAAAACACGATGGACCGGTTATTGGAATAACGACCGTTCCGTATGTCAGCGATCTGATTGGCGAGCTGCCCGTTGATCGATGGGTTTACTATTGCGTTGACGACTGGTCATGCTGGCCGGAAATGGACGCCAAACCGCTGCGTGACATGGAATCGGAGCTTATAGAAAAATGCGACGCTATTATTTGCGTTTCCCGAGCGCTGCAAAGCCGCATTGCTCAGCAGACCGGGCGAACCAGCATGCTTCTTCAGCACGGTTTTGACGAGCAGTTTCTTCGCCGCCCGCGTTCAAAGCGGCTTTTGAAACAGTACCCCGGTCGAAAAATTCTGTATTGGGGGTTGATTGATCAGCGTCTTGACCCTGAGATTGTAACAGCTTGCGCGAAAGCTTTCCCCAAGGATTCGTTTGTTTTTGTTGGTCCGTTGGCAAATCCGTCTCCAGAACTTTTTCTGCCGAAAAACGTTTTTTCTCACGGCGTTGTCGAATACAATCAGCTTCCAGCGTTGGCTATGGAATCAAGCGTTCTGATTATGCCGTACGCCGATACGGAGGTTACGCGTCAGATTCAGCCGCTAAAAATGCTGGAATATCTTGCAGTCGAAAAACCGATTATTGCCCGAAATCTTCCGTCAACTTCAGAATGGGCTGACTGTCTGGACGTTGCCGATTCTCCGGAGGAATTTGTAACGCTTCTTAAACAGCGTCTTGTCAAAGGTTCAACTTCCGCTCAGCGCAGAGCGCGAAAACGGGTCGAGGAACATTCCTGGGAGAACAAAGCGGGAGAATTTGAAAAGATGTTTTTGGACGACGTCTCCTGATAAACGCTTTGCTGCGCCGGCTCTGGCTGCGGTTTTGCATCAGGTTTGCTGAACAGTCCGCAGAGGATGTCTATGGCAATAAACAGAAACGCCAATCCGATAATAATATTGACGATTCTTCCCATCTTTTGCAGCGCCGTTCTGACAACGCGTTGAGAAATAAACAGAGCCAAAATACAAAATATAATAGTAGCTCCTATCATAGAGCACAGAGCGAAAAGGGTTCTAAGAGTCAAGGTAAACGATTCCGGAATGACGCTGGAAAAAAAGAAGATGAACCAGACCATCGCCTTGACGTTGAGCAGATTGACAAGCAGACCCGTTATAAACCCTCCGCGGCTGAGAACGGATTGCGAATTCATTTGATCAGAATTCTCGTCCAGGTTGGCGATGGATTTGCTTCGCAGAGATTGTACGCCAAGATAGCCGATATACAGTCCGCCCAAAACGCGAATGATGGAAAAAACAAACGGATACTGTTTAATCAGCCATGCAATTCCCAAGACGCTGTACGTGCAATGGAACAGCAATCCGCAGCCTATTCCCAGAGCTGTTGCCAGCCCCGTTTTAAGACCTCTGTTCAAACTCGCTTGAACAACAGCCAAAAAGTCCGGTCCCGGCGTGATAACCGTCAGATAAAAAAGCCCCAGTATCGACAGAAATTGAAATGTTACAGATTGGGACGCGGCAGAAGCGGCTTGAGCAAACAATATAATCGAATTCATTCTATACAAAACAGCCGCCGGAAAAACCGACGGCTGAACGGGGTGTTTTTTAATTCGTAATTCGTAATATCCGACGCTCAGAACTTAGTGAGAGGAGCGCTTGCGATAATTACTAATTACTAATCACTAATTACTAATTGCTTAAAATTAGTCCAGGCGATAATCGCCGCGATACTGCGGTTTGACCAGCAGTTCCATCTTGTCTTTGCCTTTCGGATTGTTGGTGATCTTGAGGTTGGCGGCGTCCCATTCGACCAGTTCGCCCTTGACTTCTTTTTCCGGCGCGCCATAAACAGCCAAGTTGCCCAACAGAATCGTTTCGGTCAGCTTGCTGGCGTAAGTAATGAAGTTGGAGTGACCCGGCTTGGAATCGAAACCGCCCTTGATGTGGTTGACCCATTCCTGGAAGTGTCCCGGAGACTGTTCCCATTCGAGGTCAGCCGGAATCTCGACCTTTTCTTTGGTGTCAGCCTTGAACAGCGAGAGCTGATCGCAGTAGTCGCCGCCAGCGAGCATGATAATCTTGCTTCCGAAAATGCAGGAGCCGGTGTTGGGCAGCTGAGCAAATCCTTCGAGTTTTTCAGCGGGCATCTTCTTTCCGCCGTCATACCAGAACGCCTTGACAGCTTTGCGTTCAGCGGTTTCCGGGAACTGGAATTCGATGATGCTCCACTGCGGCATGGTTTCGTAATTGTGGCCAGAAGTGGTGGCGACAACAGAAGACGGATCTGCCAGTTTGCAGGCGGCGTAGGGCATATTGAACGTATGGCAAGCCATGTCGCCCAGAGCGCCGGTGCCGAAATCCCAGTATCCACGCCAAGAGAACGGATGATAGCCGTCGGCGTAGGGTCGTTCCGGAGCAACGCCCAGCCAGTGTTCCCAATCCAGGAATTCCGGAACCGGTTTGGGATCAGGACGTCCGCCGCCTTGCGGCCAAATCGGACGGTTGGTCCAAACGTGAGCTTCGAGCAGGTCGCCGAGGAATCCGATCTTGCAAAGGGCTTCGCAAATGCGGAGATATTTATTGGCGGTTCCCTGGTTGCCCATCTGAGTACAGCACTTGTTTTCTTTCGCGACTTTCGCCATCATACGAGCTTCGTAAATGGTTCGGGTCATCGGTTTCTGGCAGAAGCAGTGTTTGCCAAGACGCATACCCATCAAGCAGGCGGGAGCGTGCATGTGGTCTGGAATTGAGCAAGTGAAGGCGTCAATCTTGTCGCCCATCTTGTCAAACATTTCGCGGAAATCTGAAAATTCAGGTAAGTTTCCATAGCGTTTCAGAGCGCCGCGGCGTTTATTGGCGTCAGTATCGCAAATTGCGACCAGGTTGCCGGAGTTGGCAGCGTCAGCAGTGTCAGAACCGCCTTTGCCGGAAACGCCGATAGCGGCGAAGTTAATCTTTTCGTTCGGCGATTCGCCAGAGGCGAGGTTGTGCATCAAAATAACGCCCGCGCCAGCAACGGCGGTGGACTTCAAAAAGTTACGACGTGAAGTCTTTAACATGGAAAATCTCCTTTTTAAAGAAGTTGATGGGGATGAACATCAGGATAGTTTGAAAATCGGGGCTGCATGTCCGCCGCTATCGAAACTTCCCGTGAAGCTTTTAATTAATCTGCGCTTTTCCAACGATACAGATAAACAAACTCTGTTTATATACTTATCGATTGGCAAGGAGGAAATCAGCGTTGAAAAGTAGCTAAATGCAACGCTGATAATTCACGTCCTTTACGTAAGATTAACTTTATTGTACTAAAAGTTTTAAGCGATTGCAAGACCTGGGGACGAATTTTTGCAAAAAAAACGAAAAATTGTCAGAATTATTCCAGTTCTGCGGCGGGACGAATGGATTTAAACCAGGCTTTCCATTTGGCAATTGCCTTGTCTCGCTGCAATTCGTCGAATCCTTCCATGGGACCGTATCCGCCGTTGAGCTTGCGGGCGATGGTGCAAAGGGAATCCCGAGCCGCGAGAACAACGGTTTCGTCCGGGTCGGTCAGAGCGTAGAGCAAAACCGGGACGTTGTCCAGCTCTCCGCTTTTTCCCAACGCCTTGACAGCCGCCATTCGTCGTTCGGGTTTCGGGTCGGAAACGAGTTTTTGAATCTGCTTCGCAGTTTCGGACATAATCGCCTTTGCCAGTTCCGGCGGCATTTCGTCCAGGGAATCGACAGCCGCTTCCAGGGCTTCGCTGTCAGGATCTTTAAGAGCTTCGAGCATTTCTTCCGCCGTTGTAGGAGCGCGTTTGGAAACGACTTTTCCATTTCGAACAGTGGAACGAGTCATATCGGTAGGGAATCCTTTTCCGCCGATAAGTTCGCCGCCGCCGAGATAACGTTCTTTTTCAATCGCCCGTTTTGTAGAACGCATTAAAAACAGCGCGGCGAATGATGTAGCGCAAACCGTCTTGCAGCCGTCGCTGACAGCGCCGTTGCTGCTCATGCTATTGAGAATTCTGTTGGCAATAGCGTTATACCAGTACGGCGACGGGTCAATGGTCGTTCCGTCCATGACTTCTCGAAAACTCTCGTATCGTTCAACAGCATAATAATAGTAGTACGGCCAAGAGGCGTATTCAACAGCAAAGTTTTTGTCGAACCATTCGTTGCCTTTTTTCTTAACGTCAGCAACCGCTTTGGGAGACGTTGTAGAACGATAGTTTCTTTGAGCGTCTTTATTCTGGTCGACAGGTTTTAACGCATCCTGTAAAGCGTTGTCTACAGGGGCTGCGCGTCCAATATTGAGAACGTCTGAAAGAATATACAGACAGCCCATAGCCGCGGCTGTCATGCACAAACCCGTTTGTGACTGTTCGACCGGCTGACCGATTTTTTCAGCGACAACGCCCTGATAGCCAAAGCAGCCTTTCGGGTCTTGCGTTTTGAGAATCCAGTCAATAGCCTGTTCTCCAGATTGCATATTGACCGGCTGGCGCGCTTTGAGCAGCGTCCAGGTGGAAAGTACGCCGTATTGAGTTTGAGACGTGTCCCCGGTCGTATTATAGGGATACCCCCATCCGCCGTGAGGCTTCTGACGATCTAAAAGGCTTTTGTAAATCGCGTCAATAAGATTTTTGTTGCCGACGGGATCGTATTCGACCAAAAAAATCAGGGAGAGACCTGTCTCGTAAATGTCCAATCCTCCATTCTTGGGATCTTTAGCCGCTTTCTCTTTAATGGCGTTAATTGTATCGGCATACATTTGGTGATGTTTTTCGCCTGTATATTTATAATAAGCCAAAGACGCCAGCGCCATTCCGCCTGCGCGATCTTCTTCTTTGTAATGTTCAGACAGAAAAGCGCACATTTTATCCAGCGCGGCGACGACTTCCGGGGACTTGGGCGTCAATTTTTGAAGAACCGGCTGGTCGTCTGCAAATAAAGACGTACTTACTCCAAAAACGGTCAAAAACGACAAAGCAAATAATATCGCGTATGCAGAAACGATAGTGTGTAAATGACGCATCATAGTTTATCAAATCGAATGTGAATACAATTGAGACGCTGCCGCGTTTCTAAAACTCCTCTAATATAATATGGTAACCGGAAAAAGAGAAAAAGTCAAGGAGTAGAGCAAAAAAAACATAAAAAAATCGTTTGGAATTAGACAAATTCCAAACGATTGCGAAAGCGGAGGACACGAGATTCGAACTCGCAACCCCAGAAAGGGGCGCCTCATTTCCAATGAGGTTGCTAGCCATTCGCTTATCCTCCCAATGGCGTGTAATTATTGAAAGTATTCTATCAAAATCGGATTTTTCGTCAAGAGGGGGGAGGGGGGAGCAA
>CACXSS010000155.1 GCA_902770245.1 uncultured Planctomycetota bacterium
TACGCTTCGCCGTTTTCCAGACGCCAGAGAACGTTTTCCGTTCGGTCGCCGCCAAATCCGAGGTTAATCGCGCAGCGGTTTCCGTAGTATTTCGCCCAGGCTTCTTTGCCCTGTCGTTCCCAGTTGTGGGTAATGGAGTCGCCCAGATAAACGAGGTCAATTTTGCCGTCGGCTTTCTTGATTTCTTCCAGCTTCTGAGCGTGACGTTCCGGCATGCGCGGAACCGGTTTGACTGTCGGTCCGCCGAGAACTTCCTTGAAGAACGGTTCAACGGCTTTCGCCCATTTGTAATAGCCCGCTTCGTTGGGATGAAGCTGATCCGGGAACAGAGCCGGGTCAAGCTTTCCTTCCTGCGTCAGGAAGACGCCGCCGATATCCATATAGAATACGGTCTTGTTGTCAGCGTATTTCTGGATGAGCTTGTTAATTTCGTCGATTCGGGTCTGATAATGGTTGCCCTTTTCAAACCCGCGGGGGAAGACGCCCAGAAGGAGAATCTTCGCTTCAGGCCATTTCGTCTTGAGTTTTTCGATGACTTTGCCGATTCCGTCTGCGGTATAGGCGGGATTTTGCGTGTCGCCGCCGCGGTCGAGGTTGTTCGTTCCAATCATCAGCTGAATCAACGTCGGTTTGATGTTGGCAACGCGTTCCTGATCAAGGCGTCCCATGGTCTGTTCCCAGACGTCGCCGGAAACGCCAATATTAATAACTCGGCGCGGTCCGTCGTAGTATTCCTTGAAAACCTTTAATCCGCCATTGTCCCAAAAGTCGGTAATGGAATCGCCGACAAACAACACGTCAATAGCAGTCGGCTCCGGCGCCGGAGCGTCCTGAGCGCGAAGCGTCCATGCGGACAGCGTTGCCGCAATCAACGTCAACGCGAAGATAAATCGTTTCATAAAAATCTCCTTACTGTTAGAAAATGAAATGCCTCCAGGTGCGGGAACCCGCACTCTGATATTTATCGATTTTCCTGTATTTTACACCAATCAAAAGAAGAATACAACCCCCCGGGGGAAAATGATTTTTGATGAATTCAGAAGGGGAATTAGTGAGGAGTTAGGAGTGAGGAGTGAGGAGTTGGAAGAATGCGGAAGCCTCCAAAACATACTAGAACGTGCTAACCCCTCCGACCTGCTGGATCGCGGCTGTTTCAGCCGCCGAAGTATTCTCACGCGAAGTTCGCAAAGTTCGCGAAGTTTTAAAAACTATGCATTCTTTGCGTTCTTTGCGGCTTAATGTATAAGGCGAGCTACGCTCGCGATCCGAGAAGTTTTAAAAAAAAGAAAGCGGGAGCTTTGCTCCCGCACTCCGAAAGATTAGTTTTCGTCAAATTCTCGCAGGACGACGGGGCGGCGTTTGGTCTGTTCGATTCTCAAAACCACTTCCCCGTTCTGGAAAATACGGACGGTTCCGCTGGTCTGGCTGACGGAAACGGCGATGGCTTTGCAGGATTTGCTGATCGCCGCCGCAGCCCAGTGCCGCGATCCCAGCCCCTTGGAAAGGGTGATATTTTTCGCCGTCGACGCCAGCGTTCGGCACGCCGCTTCAACAATGCCCTTTGACGAAATGATAAACGCGCCGTCGAGCTGGGCGATTTCCTTGATGCCCTCGCGGACTTTGGCGTCTGTAATGTCGCGTTCTTCCCTGCCGTATCCTCGAACAGGATCGAAACCGGCAGACGTGCTCTGCTCCAACACTTTTTTGGAATCGCCAATAACAAACATGGTTCCAACCGGTTTGCCTTCCCGACCGTCTCTGCCAATCTCGATAGCCAAATCGACTACGGCTCTGAGAATATCCAGAGAAACGGTTGTAACAAGGTTGCGGAGGTCGTGAACGGTCAGTCTGTCAAAGTGTTCATCCAGGTGAGTGAGAGAAATGGAATCGATTTCATCCGCGCCAAACGCGCCAAAAAGCGTTACGACAGACGACCGGGTTGGAATAAGTTCATCGGAGACGGCTTCCAACAGAGCTTGAGTAAGCCGTTCGTTGGTGGGATAATCCCTCATTCCCAGATCAATACAGGTAAACCCTTCCTCTGCTGCGCCCGCCAGATCTTCTTCCGTATTGGCGACAACAACCAGACGCGGCAGCGGATATTCAGCAGGTTCTTTATTTTCAGACGTCTCTTTATTTGTCGGCGCGGAATCGGAGGTTTCCGTTATTTCGTGCAGCTTGGCAACCTCTTCTCCATACTGACGGTTAGCCGTTTCAAACAGATTTTTTAACCGCTTCCAGTCAGCCGATCCTTCTAAAAGCAACAAAATCGCTTCCGCGTGCGATTCGTGAGTAAATCGAATTGCATACTTGATAAAAAATTTCAGCTGATCGGTTAATCGAAGCGTAGTCATGAGGTACGGGAGGGGTGTATGGGGAAGGGAGGGTTGTTAGTGGTTAGTGGTAAATGTTAGCGGTAAGTGATTAGTAATGAATGAGCCGCTTGCGTCCTAAACACTAAACACTTACCACTTACTGCTTTAATTCTATTTCCAAAACTGAAGCGCTCCAGCAATGGACTCTTTCTTTTGCGGTTCGCCTGGCGTCTGGATTTCGCCTTTGCAAAACTGACGCCATTGATTTACGTCGCGGCAGGCGCTGTGATGAATTGAGCCCAGGGAGTTCATGGCGGCAATCTGCAAGGCGGGATCTGCCGTTTCCAACATTCGATTCAACGCTTCGTTGGAGGACGGGTCGCCGCAAACCTGAAGCGCCTGAACCGCTGCAAGAGAAACGTCTTTGTCGTTTTCGCAAAGCAGCAGACGATTCAATGCGTCTGCGCCCATTTTGGGATTGGGATGATTTTTCCAAGCGTGACAAGCTGCGATTCGGACGAAACGCTCTTTATCGGTCAACGCCAAATTGAGCGCGTACGCAGACGATTCCGACTTGTACTTGCCAACCGACTGAACCGCAACGGCGCGGCAGTTAGCGTCCGGGTCGGACTTGATAATCGCGGTCAATGCGGCGATATAATTCTCTGCTCGCTGACCGTCGACTTCCTTTGCCGCCTCGCCCAATTGACGAATCTGCAGCATGCGTTCTTTCGGAGCGGGAACGCCTTCAACGATGTCGCTCACCTTAAATCCCAGCCAGTTGCGAGTGCAATGCTCGTCTCGTTTTCGGAACGGACGCGCGAAAAAGTTATAAACGCCTTTTCCTATATATTCCAACCCCGTCGATTCGCCCTGCTCTTGAGCGTAGTGATTCAAACCTTCGTTTACAGCTCCAACAGCGCCCTCAAATACTATACGATCGCTTTCTTCTTTTTGGCGTTTTATTTCTGCCGCTCTGGGGTCGCGTTCCTCAGACAAGCTGTCTGACGCCCCCAAATAGCGAACGGAATCCGGCTGAATGACAGACGCTGTTGTTTGACGATTCATCGTTTTACATCCGACAAACGTAATCACAAGTAACGCCGTTATTGAAGCTAAGGCAAAATATTTCATACGCGTATATTTCTTCTGTGCACAGCTGGAGAGAATAAAAAGCGTCGTTTCTTAAAAACGCTCCGCATTTTAGACCTCGTCTGCCGATTGGGTTTATAAATCTTTCTGAATACGCAGCTTTCATTGCGTTTCAGAGCTAGTATTACTTCTCTAAAATATATAGCAAAAAATCGGGATTGGAATCAAGAGCGATTTCCCGATTTTTTAAGATTTTAAGAAAAAAAGTTTTCCTAAAGGAGCAAGTTGCGAGAAGACGTTAGGAGCGCCAAACGGCGAAGAGCAAGTTGCGAGAAAATGCAACTGCCGCCTACAGTCTTCTCAATCCCCCTGCTCTTCCTCGGATTTACCCTGCTCTTCCTCGGATTTACCCTGCTCTTCCTCGGATTTACCCTGCTCTTCCGCGGATTTACCCTGCTCTTCCTCAGTCCCTTTATTGTCGTCGGATTCGTCTTCTTCGGATTCGTCTTCCACCTCGGATTCCTCTTCCTCAGACTCGTCTTCCTCCTCGGATTCGTCTTCCTCAGACTCGTCATCTTCGTCGTCATCGTCGTCGTACGGACTCTTTGGCCGCGGCATAAACTTGCACAGCCAAATACCGAAGACAAACAAGAACGTCAGGGGGATAAACATGAGCATCATACTGGTCGGGTCAGCAGGAGTAAGAAGAACTGACAGCACGCCAATAAGCAGGACGGCGATTCGCCAATTGCGCTTATACCAATCGATAGAAACGATTCCAATGCGCTCCAAAAACAGCATGACCAGCGGCAGCTGAAAACTCAAACCGAAGCCAATGGGCAGCATCAGGAAGAACCCGAGCCACTCGTTGATTCGCAAGTCCGGCTCGATGTTCATCCACTCGTTAAAGAGCATGAGGAACCCCAAAACGGGATCGAAAACCCAGAAAAACGCCAGCAGAACGCCGCCGATAAACAGACCAAGGCTCATCGGGAAATAGATGTAAACGTACTTGCGTTCGTGCGGGTACAGCCCCGACGCGACAAACATCCACAGCTGATACAACACCCACGGACACGCCAAAATAACGCCTAAAAGCATAGACGCCTTGATATAAATCATAAACGGCTCTTGAGCGCTCAAGGCGCGGGTTTTGGCTCGTTCGCTGTCGTTTTTCGGCTTCCAGACGTAGACCTTGACAAAATTCTCGTCTCGATTCTTTTCGTATTGGGACGATTCTTTTTGAGTCTCGACTTTCGGGAGATCGCCGTTGATGTAGTTCCAAAAATCTACAAGATACTGCCACGACGTCTTGACCGGCTGCGCCTGAACTGGATTCTCGTCCGGGACGCTTTGCATTTGCGGGGTTGCGTTCTGTTCGACTTTTGTTTTTTCTTCCGCAGCTTTCTCCCCGGTTGCCGGCGCCGCTGGTTCAACCATTCCCAGCTCGCCGCTGGCAAGTTCTTTTAATTCGTCTTTATTGATATAAATCGTTTCGACCAGCAGTCCGCTGTCAAACGCCTTTTGAGCGATTTCTTTAGGATAGCCCTGGTCTATCATCCTATCAACTTTGACTCGGTTCTGTTTGTCGAGATAACGAACTAAAGAGCGCGTCAGCGGCTGCTGAATGATATTCATTACCGACGCCCCAAAAAACAGACCGATTATAAAGCAGACCACAACCCCGGCTACGCATTTGAACAGACATCGGCGCAGTTCTTCCAAATGGTCTCCAAAACTCATTGAGGATTCTTTGAACAAATTGTCTTCCTGAGGTTTCATGGGATAGTTTCCTGTTTTAATAAAATGCAAAACTTGTGCGGATTGTCAAAATTGGGATTGATTATTATTCAAATATACCGTATTATTTTATTTATGGAAGGAGTTCCGGCAAAGTTTCCCCTTGCGGGAAATCAATATTTGTATATAATATGATACTACAAGTATAATCATACTGTATAAAAATATGCATATAAAATTCCTCCGCGCCCAGCTTTTATTCTGGAAATTCCAGAACTTACAGCTGCGCTGATCGCCACACTCCGCCCAACGAAAGTATTTTCGCCATTTTTTATGTCAGAAACCCAAACGCTAACGTCGCCCGCCTGCTCAACGGAAACGCTTTATCCTTTGCGCTTTGAACCTACGCTCAAACGCGCTATTTGGGGCGGGCGGAAAATCGAATCCCTGTTAGGCAAACCCCTGCCCCTTGGCGACGACTACGCTGAAAGCTGGGAAATTACCGACCATCGTTTGGGCGTGAGTAAAATACTATACGGACGCTTCGCCGGAGAAACGCTTCATTTTTTGGTGGAAAACTATCCGGAAGCGCTCATGGGGGTTCATAAACATTTTGACCGATTTCCCCTGCTGCTTAAAATTCTGGACGCCAACCATCAGCTTTCCGTTCAGGTTCATCCGGACGACGACTTGGCAAACGAACTGTGCTTGACCGACGGCGGCAAAGACGAGGCGTGGGTCGTTCTGGAATCGGAGCCGGACAGCTTCATTTTTACCGGGTTCCGATTCCCTGTAACGGAGAAAATCATTCGTCAGGCGATTGAAGAAGGCGCGCTGGAAACGCTGCTGTATCGATTTCATCCGGAAGTTGGTCAAAGCCTGTACCTGCCTGCGGGTACGGTTCACTCCCTGGGAGCCGGCGTTATGATAGCGGAAATTCAGCAGTCGTCAGACCACACGTTTCGTCTTTACGACTGGAACCGGATCGACAAAACCGGCAAAACGAGAGAACTTCATATCGAAGAAGGGATTCGCGCTTTGACGTGGGATCAGGGCAAAATCATTCCCCATAAAGAACTGTCATTGGGAGACAACTCCCGCGAAACGCTCGTTTCCTGCGATAAATTCGTAACAAATCGCTATCGATTTACCAAACCAGTTACAGTCGGCGGTCAGAATCGTTCGCACATTGTTTTTGTCGTTCAGGGAGAAGTTGACGTCGAAAACGACCCGGCGGGAATTCCCCTTCGCCGCGGATACTCCGTTCTCCTGCCCGCCGCCGTTGGCGAGGTTTGTTTGACGCCTCATAATTCAGACGCCGTTGTCGTTTTAGATTACTTTATGCCATAAAAAGCCTCTGACGCTTTAACTGTCATTGTTTACAAGACGCCAGTAAAAATCATGAAATCATATTTGCTTGCTGCCGTATTGCTCTTAGCCGCCGCGGTTTCCGGATGCTGTCAATCGCCGTATTTCGCCTATCCGAGGCTGGATCAGCCCCACGGCACAGTTCAGTATCAGCGTCAGCTGTATTCCAAATTCGATCCCTTCCCAGACCCCAACATCGGTCCCGGGATTCCCGATTTCCGTCCGGCAGACTATCAAGACCCGGCGCGCGATAAGAGTTCGCTTCGCGTTCCCGTCAACTGTCCCAACGGTTATCCCAACTGTTATCCTAACAACTGTTGCCAATAAGTTCGATTCAACCGTATATTAAATCAAATCCTCAGAAAGTCATACTATCATGCCTCAGCGCAGAATTTCAGGTCAAAACAGCCATTCCCGCAACAATCGCCAAAAACCGGTTGGGAAAACCGGCGGACGCGCCGCCAGCAGATCCGCTTTTGGAAAATCGTCGCCGCGTCCCGGTTCCAGTTCCAGCCGCTCCGGACGCCCCGGCAGTAAAAGATCGTCAAGCCGCCCTGCCTCCGCTCGCGGTCAGAAGCGTTCTTTCTCAAGCGCATCCGGACGTTCTTTCAGCTCTCGGCAGGAACGCCCCGCAAGCAAACCGCGCAAGACGTCCGCCCGCGGTCCCAAAATGCCGGAATTTGAATCGGAGGAAGCAAAGCAGCGCTGGCTTAAAGACCGGGAGAATTACGAGTTCTTCCATAATATTAAAAGGAAGAATTACAACGACTTCGATCCCGCCAACCCGTCCGGTTTTGACGACGATGACGACGACGTTCGCCGACCGGAGCGAATTCCCGAACCAGACGTCTACGAGTCTGTAAAATCCGCTGACCAGCCGCGGGGAAAGCGGCTCATTACCGGCTTTTCCGCTAACGACAATCAAGTCAAACGCGCTCGCAAACCGCTCAAACGCGTTCTGACCGACAAAACAGCTCAAGGCAGACAAAAACACCGGGAACAGTTGTCTTCAAACGGGGGTCTAAAATCCGACAGACCGCTGCCGGAAATGAAGCATCGCGCCAAAGCTGAAAAGCGGGCGCCGAAGTCTGGAAAGAATTCCAAATCAACGGACGCATCGTCTGACGACGGCTCTGGCATACGCCTTCAAAAGATTCTTGCCGCCGCCGGGCTGGGAAGCCGCCGCTCCTGCGAAGAGCTGATTTCCACCGGCAGAGTTGACGTCGACGGCAAAACCGTTACAGAACTGGGATTCTGCGTCCTGCCAGGGCAAAAAGTCCGAGTTGACGGGCAAGCCATCAATCAGGGAAAGCGGCATTATTTTATGCTCAACAAGCCGGAGAAGTTCATCTGCACCAACGCAGACCCGGACGGAAGACTTCGCGCCATCGACCTCATCCAGGAAAACATTCCAGGGCTGTACCCTGTCGGACGTCTCGACATGAGCAGCACTGGGCTTTTGCTCATTACCAACGACGGCGAGCTGGCAAACCGGCTCACTCACCCGTC
>CACXSS010000156.1 GCA_902770245.1 uncultured Planctomycetota bacterium
TTTTTACACGTTACGACAAGCGGGATACAATATATATCGCATTTATTCAACTTGTACTTATCGGAGAATACTT
Organism: uncultured Planctomycetota bacterium; assembly: GCA_902770245.1. Taxonomy (GTDB): domain Bacteria; phylum Planctomycetota; class Planctomycetia; order Pirellulales; family Thermoguttaceae; genus RUG11551. The sequence goes on from CACXSS010000156.1 coordinate 74, forward strand.
CCGAAATAGTGTGAACACGCCCTAGTAATGAGTAATGAGTAATGAGCGCAAAGCGAAACTCATTGGTTATGCGTAGAGGCACGCTCTTTAATAACCATTGATAATCGCAAAGCGTAATTACGCATTATAGGATTTTATAGTATATCGTTTTGAATATTAGCGATTTCTCATTAATAAATCAAGAGAGATTAGGCAAGAGAATACTGGAAGCAAAAAATAGCTGCGGGGATCGCGAAGCGCAATTGCTAATTGCTAATTACTAATTCCCTAAAAACTGCTCTTGATTTTTTTGTTTGAATTTACTACTATCCCGCAGAGAAACAAAAAGCGGCGAGTCAACAGACAAGAAAAAAGCTGGTAAAAATGCCTTAATTTCAGGCGTTTTCAAGCGTTTTCCTGTAACTGGCAGCTTTAGGTTTAGCCCTATCATATCCAAATCATACAGAGGTAAAATTATGACATTATTCCCACTCCGCCAACTTTGGCGGCTGCTGGCGACAATTGCCGCCGCAGCGCCGTTAGCGTTGATTCCGGCGTTTGCCTTCGGAGAAGACATTCCGTCCTCAGGTCTGACGCTGTCATCCAATCCCGGCTCCGTTACGTACACGTTCGTCGGCGGCTCGTCGCCTTCCGGTCCGGTCAAAATTGACCTGAACGGAACGTCCGTTCTTTCTGAACTTCCCATTTCCGCCGCGTTTGTCGTCAACAACGACGCGTCAATTTATACAATCAACGGTTCTGGCAAAACGACTAAATTGAATGGAACTGGCATTTCGATTACAGCCGGAAACGAGCTGACCTTCGGCTCGTCGAGCGAATCGACCGACTTGGGAACCATCAACGTCAACGCGGCTATTTCCGGCGGACAGGCGCTCAATATTAATCGAGGCTCTCTAAGCGCGGAAACGGCTTTGAACGTTGCCAACTCGGACTTCAGCGGAGCGGTCAATATTGTTCGCGGCGTTTTGACAATCAACGCCGTTGACGCCATTAACGCCAACAACGCCGTTGTTATCAGCGAAACCGGAACTCTCAAAATGGGGTCTGCTTCCTCGGCAACCGTTCAGACGATTACCAACAACGGAACGATACTCCTCAACAATAAAAAACTCATCATTTCGGAAAGCGGGTCAACGCTGGGGAAGGTTTCCAGCGGTATGCTGCAGTTCAATTCAGACTTTACTCTCGACGAAGACGCGGTTTTAAACGACGTTGACATCGTTCTCAACGGTACAACGATGACCGTCGCCGACGACAGCAACGTTGCCAGCGTTCAAACAACGTCCGGCAAAACGGGAACGGTTGTAATCAATGAAGCCCAAACGCTCACGCTTACCAATCCAACTGCGTTTGGAACGGGCGTTATATACAAGTCCAATAAAAACAACGATGGAACGCTTGCCTTCGGCAGCGAAGACGGAGTCCTTTCCGGTAATTTTGCTACTGGTTCAACAGCGCAGCTGTCAACCGCCGACGGTTCCATGGTTATCGTTCAGGTCAACAAGAAAAGTTCCTGGACGCTTGGAACAGACGAAACGGTTAACGGTTTGGCTTTGGCAGGCGGTTCAAACTCCTCTACTGCCAGTACGGTCAATTTGGGCAACAACACATTGAACGTCAATACTGGAATTGAAAGTTTTGGCGTTGCCAACGTTTCGACAAGCGGCTCTGGATCGGTAAAACTGCTCAATGCATCGAACTTTGTTGGAGACGGGACGCTGACAATTGACAACGTCAACCTCAACAACAAAACCCTTTCGATTCAGGCAGGCGCCGAATCCACGTCAACGAATCCTTATACGGTCAAGTTCAAAAAAATTAGCAATCCCGGAAACATCGCCATCAATCGCAACACCGTATTGGAAGCCGACCTGGCAACCAGCGCCGCTCTGTACGGGTACAACGGCGGAAAGCTGGATGGCAATTTAACCCAAACCGGAACGGGCAAAACGTACATTAAAGACGGAACCTTCAACATAACCGGCGACGCCAAGTTCACCTCTGGCAACGGCATCGTCATGGATATGACAGAAGGAACCAGCTCTGCCGGCCTTCCCGGCTTGAACGTCGGCGGAAAGCTCATTTTCAATACTGACGCAACCTCAGCGATTAAAAGCGACACTGCTGACATGACAACATTGACGCTTTCCGGATACCGTTCCGGCGAAGGGCTTAAAATTACTCTTGAAGCGGAAGACGGCATCTACGGATACGGTTCCGGCAACGGTTCTGAACTCAACCAAGTCGCCAAAAAGGCGGCTCCCCTTGTCGGCGGAACGGAATACATCGTTTACGACAGCGGAACCAACGAGAATTACTTCAAGATTCTTTTGGACAACTCTGCAGCGTTCGACGTTGACAGTCTGACATACAACAACGGTTTGTTGAACATCAGCCTCAAAGCTCGTACAACAACTCACAACCCGATTGAACAGGTTATCGTCAACGGCGTCAACGAAGGCAACACCGCCATGACGTCTTTGTACAACAAAATCAACGCGACTTCAGACCGCGACGCAGCCTTAAACCAGCTCAATCCGTACACGGTTTCCGCAACAACGGCAAACCAGATGTGGATTTCTCAGGAATACGTCTCCCGTACGTTCCAGAGAATGAAAATGGTTCGCGCGGCATCTTGCGGCTTTGATACATTCGTACCAATCGGATATCCCGGATACGCTGACGCAGACTATCCGGAAACAGCTTATCTGGGTCAAAGCTACGGCTATCCGGAATACGACTACGGTTATGGCTATGGATACGGCGCGCCTTGCGGGTGGAGACCTGGCAGCTGCGGAGTTCTTGGCAACCAGTGGTGGTTTAGAGGAATCGGCGCCTGGGAACGTCAGGAAGCTGACGGACCTTTGGCTCGATACGATACAGACTATTCCGGATTCACCATCGGCGTTGACCGTCTTTACGGACCGGGCATGCTCTTCGGTATAAGCGCCGGCGGCGTCTGGAACACCACCAAATTCCGCGATGCTGGCGGATCTGTCGCCAAAGGCGGAACGTTCCTCCTTGACCTCTACGGAAGCTATTTCAACAACTGCAGCCACTTCGATTACATGTTCGGATACCAGGGCGGAACGACCGACACCACCCGTCGAACCGATTTCGGCGTCGCCCCGACAGAAGGCAAGATTAAATCCAATACGTTTATTGCCGCCATCGAATTGGGACGCTCGTTCCGATTCCTGAGAAACTCGCTCGAACCGTACTACGATTTACAGTACGTCAACATTCAAAACGACGGCTTGAGAGAATATGGCTCGGAAGCCGCGCTGGACATTTACAAAAACAACCAGCACGCCTTGCTGCAGACCATCGGGCTGAGATACATGGGTTCCTGCGCCGGTCCGCTGAAAGGCTACTACTTCGTACCGCAGGTGGAAGTCGGCTGGGTTCACAACTACTCCAACACGGATATTGTCTCAGTCGCCTCGTTTGCCAACGCTGTTGAAGCAGGAACGTTTGTTACATCCGGTTACCACGTTCCACGCGACCGCGTAAAAGTCGCCGTTGGATTGGACGTCGTCTTCAACCCTGCCTGCAAGATCGACATCAAGTACGAATGTCAGGCGGGCAGCGGATTCGGATTCCACACCCTCACCGGCGGGTTCGACTGGAACTTTTAAAGTTGCGAGTTACGAGTTGCGAGTTGCGAGAATTTAACTCCTCACTCCTCACTCCTAACTCCTAACTATTCCTTATACTCCTTTCCTTGCGAGCTGACGGACAAGCAATTGTCCGCCAGCTTTTTTTAGCTTCATCCCCCCTTTTATTCTGTGCTCAAAAGAGTACAATATAATATAAAGTGCATAGTACCTGGTGCGTAGTGCATAGGGCGCTGCTCACAAACTACTATGCACTATGCACTATACACTAAGCGCTAACCACTTACCACTAATAATACTCAAGGAGCCAATCATGCGTTCAGACATCGTAAAACAGGGAGATTCTCGCGCCGCTCATCGCGGTTTGCTTCGCGCTTGCGGAGTCGGGGAGAACGATTTCAATAAACCGTTTATTGCTATTTGCTGTTCTTATACAGACATTGTTCCCGGGCACGTCCATCTCAACGACGTGGCGGAATACCTCAAGCAATGCGTTCGCGAGGCGGGCGGGGTTCCGTTTGTGTTCAATACGATTGCCGTTGACGACGGCATCGCCATGGGGCATCCCGGCATGAAGTTCTCGCTGGCAAGCCGCGAGCTGATTGCAGACTGCGTCGAGACGATGGTAACGGCGCACTGCTTTGACGGCATGATCTGCGTTCCCAACTGCGACAAAATCGTTCCCGGCATGCTCATGGGCGCGATTCGCTGCAATATTCCAACCGTATTCGCCTCTGGCGGTCCGATGGAAGCGGGCAGAAAAGTCATGCCCGGCGAACCGCAAAAGGGCGACAACGCCAAGGGCGAGCGTGGCTTGGACTTGATCGATATTTTCGTCGCCGCCGCCGCCAAACAGAAAGGCGACATCACCGCAGAACAGCTGACGGAAATCGAAAAAGCCGCCTGTCCGACGTGCGGTTCCTGCTCCGGCATGTTTACCGCCAACAGCATGAACTGTCTGTGCGAGGCGTTGGGCATGGCTCTGCCGACCAACGGCTCGCTGCTGGCAACATCGGCGGAACGCAAACGACTGTTTAAGAAAGCAGCTGAGCGCGTAATTCAGATGGTCAAAGACCTCGAAGACGGCAAGACCGGGTTCCTGCCCTGCGATATTATCAATATCAATTCCATTGACAACGCGATGGTTCTCGACATGGCAATGGGCGGATCGACCAACACGGTTCTCCATACAATGGCAATCGCCAACGAAGCGGGAATTCCCTACGACATCAAACGGATCAACGACCTGTCCAACCAGACGCCCTACATCTGCAAGGTCTCCCCGTCGTGCCATTATCACATGGAAGACGTCCACAACTCCGGCGGCATTCACACCATTCTCGGGTCAATCGCCCGCGGAAAGCCAGGCTTGCTGCATTTGGACGCCATGACCGTTACCGGCAAGACGCTGGGCGAGAACATCGCTCAGTTTGACCTCCGCGCCGATACGGTTTCTCAGGAAGCGTTGGAACTGTACGCCGTTCAGGGAACCGGCCGCCGCAACAGCAAGGGCATGTCCGTAGAACGCGAAGCCGCGTCCGTTCGCGATTTGACGCTTGGATTCGACCCGTATGACTGCATTCGGGAAGTCGAAAACGCCTATTCTCAAGTCGGCGGGCTGGCGATTCTCCACGGCAACCTCGCACCCAACGGCGCGGTGGTCAAGTCGGCGGGCGTGTTGCCCCAGATGCTCGTTCACACCGGACCAGCCGTCATTTTTGAATCGGAGCCGGAAGCGTACGACGGCATCGTCGCCGGCAAGGTCAAAGCCGGGGACGTCGTTATCGTTCGGGGAGAAGGCCCCAAAGGCGGACCGGGAATGCAGGAAATGCTCGCCCCCACGACTGCAATTAAAGGCGTCAAGCTGGACGATTCCGTCGCGCTCATTACAGACGGTCGCTTTTCCGGCGGTACGGCTGGCGCGTGCATTGGGCACGTTTCTCCAGAAGCGGCGGCGGGCGGTCCGATTGGTCTGCTCAAAGACGGCGACATTATCGACATCGACATCCCCGCCCGAAAGCTCAACGTCCGCCTGACAGACGAAGAACTTGCCGAACGCAAAAAGGAATGGAAAGCGCCCGAACCGAGAATCAAAAAAGGATACCTGGCAAAGTACGCCAAAATGGCGACTTCCGCCGACACCGGCGCGATTCTCAAATGGGAATAAGAAGGCAATAGGCAATAGGCAGTAGGCAGTAGTTACAATCCCTACTCCCTACTCCCTACTCCCTATTCCCTACTCCCTTTTATTTGAACTCAAGATTACAATTTATCGTATTGACATATAAATCACCAGGCGACCGTCTTCGACAGCCGTCCTTCACCGTTTACTTTCCCCCCATTGAAAGGACTGAAAAATGAAATTTCGTTTCCTTACTTTGACGCTCGGTCTGGTTATGGCTTTGGCGTCTGTTTCCGCATTTGCTCAAGACGCTCCCGCTCTTGACGCCGATATCGCCGCCAACATTCCCGCCGTGCCAGAAAACGGCTCTGCGCTTGAATATCTCCAGTACGTTCAAGGCAGCAACGATGCGATGAAAAACGCTCTTCAAGCTCTGCAAGCGTCCGCTCAGGCGAACGGCGTACCGCTCACACCTCAAAAGGCTCAGGCACTTGCCGCTGCGTTCATGGAAAGAAACATGGAAGCGGTCAACAAAGGCTTGGACGATCCCAAAGCCCCGGAAAGCGTGTTTCAGAAACTGGCGATCGCCAAAGCCGAACTGCTGTCTTTGAAAATTAAGCTGCACAAAGACCAAGCCGCCAAAGAGGAAATGAAAAATTTCCTCGATAAACTCCAGAAAGACGGGAAAGACACGACGCTCAAAATCGTTGCAGCACGAATCAACTCAATTGACGCCCAGATTAACGCTCAGGTATTCCGCGCTCGGCTTATTAAAGCTGTCAACACTCAAGACGCCGAAGAAATGGAAAAGCTGGTCAAGGAAATGGACGAAGCGTTAAAAAAGGCAGACAACGGCAAAAACGCTACGCCTGAAATGGCGCAAAACGCCATGATGCTCATGTTCCTCGTCCAGAAGGTTCCAAATTACAGAACAACGTAAAAGCGCAGATTGCCGCCGCCATCAAAGCGGCTCAGGAGAAAAAGCGCCAGGAAGAAGAACAGAAAAAACAGGAAGAAGATAATCCGAACGAAAAGGTTCTTGACCTGGACCACCTGATGTAGTCTCACAGACACGACAACTCAATGTCCATTTAGTTAGGAGTGAGGAGTGAGGAGTGAGGAGTTAATAGACATGACGAAGCGCTCCTCATTCTTTAGACGTTTTGCGCTAATTCCGAATTCCTAATTCCGAATTGTTACAACTCCCCGAAAGCCCAAGTGTTTACCGCGCTCTTTCGGGGATTCTCCGTAACGGGTTTCAGATCGACATTCGCTGGCGGCGTAATTCCAGCTGCCGCCGCGGATAACGCGATCTGTATTCTCCGATTCCCCAATTGGGTCGGTAACGTTTTCTTTCGAGTACGCCTCAAATAAATCTTCGCACCATTCCCAGACGTTGCCGTGCATGTCGCATAACCCCCATGCGTTGGGATCGTAACAGCCAACAGGAACAGTCTGACCGGCAAACGCGCCTTTGACGTCCGTTCCGTACGGAAAAAGACCGTTGCAATTCGCCTTTTCTCCATTGAGAGCGTTCCCCCAGAAATACGAAGTCGCACTCCACGCCCGACACGCGTATTCCCATTGCGCTTCCGTCGGCAACTGAATCGGCAAACCAAGCTCAGCGCATTTCTTGCAGAATTCCTGGCAGTCGTACCACGACACGTTCTCGACAGGAAGATCGTCGCCCTTAAAACCGCTGGGATTTTTCCCCATGACGGCTTCCCATTGCTGTTGCGTTACTTCCGTTTCCATCATCCAGAACCCTTTGGAAAGCGTTACCAGATGCGGCTCTTCCGCGCCCATGCGTCTAGCTTCCGAAATCGGCGACCCCATCATAAACGTCCCCGCCGGACACCATCTAAAAGCGAACTGAGCGCCGTTGACAACAGCGGTTTTCCGCTCTCCCGCCTGAGTTCCCGGACTGAGTAAATCGTCGTATTTCCCCTGATTGACGTCAAATGTGGCTAGTCGATTCTTCTGCGCGTTTATATCAGCGCAAATAAAGCAAACGCCAAGCAGGACAACGCAAGCCAGCGTCATGAAGCCAGAATATCTACAAAACTGATTTATAATACTGAAATTGCTTGAATTCATAACGTCTCCGATTTGATAAAAGGATTTAATATAATTATAACGAGTTAATCCGAATAAAAGTTCGACGTCTCCCGGAAATCGGGGAAAATTCGAATCGGGAGCGCTTTTTCATTAAATCTTTTCTTACTCCCCTGGGGACGCTTGCAATTCGAAATCTTCTTTGGTATAATTGCGGAAAATAGTACTTAGTGCATAGTACTTAGCGCTAGGACGCAAAGCGTTCATCTTACTATGCACTATGCACTACGCACTATGCACTCCCCACTTACCCCCCAATTCAAGGAGAAGATTTATGTACAGAACATTTATTGCAGCGCTGGCTCTGCTTCTGCCTTGCGCTCTGGCGACGGCTCAAGGCAGCCGACCAACTTTCGAAACACAACCCGCGGTTGTCGTTCAGGCGAGAAGCGGAATCGGATCGACTATCGCGAAACTGGAAGCTGGAAAAGACGTTACCGTCGCGTATTTCGGCGGGTCAATTACAGCCGCCCCCGGATGGCGACCGAAAACAACGGCTTGGCTGCAATCGCAGTACCCGTCGGCGAAAATTCACGAGGTTGACGCTGCTATCGGCGGGACGGGATCGGACTTGGGCGTTTATCGCTGCTATCACGACGTTATCGCGCATCATCCGGACCTGGTCTTTGTAGAATTCTCCGTCAACGACGGCGGCGCCGCCCCGGAAAAAATCTGGATGCAGATGGAGGGAATCGTCCGACAAATCTGGAAAGCCAACCCGGAAACCGACATTGTCTTTACGTACACGTTTGTTCGGAACTACTACGAATGCACGCTGGCGGGCGAATGCAGCCGCGCCGCGTCGGCTATGGAACAGCTGGCGGAATTCTACAACATTCCCAGCATAAACTTCTGCCCTCGCATTGCGAAGATGTGCAAAGACGGCGAGCTGGCAATCAAATTCGACGAAGCCCAGCCCGGACAGATTATCTTCTCTCGAGACAACGTCCACCCCACCGACGAAGGGCATGAACTGTATCTCAAAGACATCCAGCTGGCATGGGAGCAGATGAAAACCGCCGCCCCGATCAACCACGCCGCATCGTTAGACAAGACGTTCTTTTCCAGGAATTACGAGAACGCCCGACTTGTCCCGATGAATCCGAAATGGCTTCACGGAACGTGGCGAAAACTGGAACAGGGCGATCCGCTGTACTGGGCGACCCAGCGCGCCGACGACATCTGGACTTCCGGAACGCCGGGCGACACGGTTGAATTCAAAGTCAAGGGAACGGAAGTAAAAATCTACGATCTGCTCGGTCCCAACGGCGGACAGGTCAAAATCACCGTCGACGGCAAAGACGCTCAGCATCTTGTTCCCCTGTTCGACAGTTTCTGCACGTACCATCGACTCGGAACGCTGTACGTCGCCGGCAGACTCGACCCGAACGTGGAACATGCAGTCGTCGTAACCATCGACGCCAACCAGCCTGACCGGTCGTCTATCGCCTTCCGGCTCCAAGACCCCGAGAAAGAACTCGCCGAACCCAAATACCAGGGAACCAACGTCTGGTTTGGGTCAATTCTTATTGTGGGAGACGTTTTAGACGATTGACAAACAGGATTTTCAGATTATAATATAGAGAAATGAGGCAGTAGGCAGTAGGCAATAGGCAGTAGTTGCTTATTCCTGCACCTGCTCACTCCCCAATTTAACCCAAAAATTCTACCATGAACAGAAGAACATTACTCCAAACGTTATCCGTCGGCGCGTTTGCCGCCGTTGCTTCAACCAGCCCTGCCCTGTTCGCTCAGGCTAAAGGGAAAAGCAAGATTCATCAGTCCGCCAGCCTTTGGTGCTACGGTAACACGATGAAAAAGAAAAACATGTCTCTGGAAGACTTCATCGTCGCCGCGAAAGAAATCGGGCTGGAAGGGCTTGACCTGATGGGACCAGATACGTTCGAGCTGATGGCGAAGCACGGAATGGTCTGCACAATGACCAACAGCACAGGCATTCCAGACGGGTTCAACACGGTCGCCAACCACGAAAACATGATTAAAGTCCTCACGGAACGTATTGACGCTAACGCCAAGTTCGGGTTCCCCAACGTCATTACGTTTTCCGGCAACTGCCGCGGCATGAGTCGGGAAGAGGGCTTGAAAAACTGCGTCGAAGGCTTGAAGAAAATCGTCGGCTATGCGGAGCAGAAAAAGGTTACCATCTGCATGGAATACCTCAACTCCAAAGGACACAAAGACTACATGTGCGACAACACCCAATGGGCGGTCGAGCTGGTCAAACAGGTGGGATCGGAACGGTTCAAAATCCTGTACGATATTTTCCATGCTGATATGATGGAAGAAGACGTCGTCGGCGACATCGAAAAATACTACGAATGTTTCGGACACTATCACACCGGCGGCTATCCCGGACGAAATGAGATTGACTCCCGCCAGAAACGCGATTACCGCGCTTTGATGGAAGTCATTTACAAAACCGGTTACACCGGCTACGTTGCCCACGAATTCGTCCCGCGCGACGAAGACGGACTTAAGAGCCTCAAAGCCGCGTATGATATTTGCAATATTGGATAAGGAATTAGTACTTAGTGCATAGTACTTAGTGCATAGGACGCAAGCGCTCATCTTACTATGCACTACGCACTATGCACTATGCACTCCCTACAATCACATGAACTTTTTTTCCTCACAGCCCACGCCGTACGACTTGAAATTTCGGTTGCTCGGATTTCCGATCCGGGTATCGCCGTGGTTTTGGGTTGTCGCCGTCATGCTGGGAGCCAGTCTCAGCCCAAAAACAATGATACTTTGGGTTGCGGCTGTGTTCCTCGGGATTCTGGTTCATGAACTCGGGCACGCCCTGGCAATGCGGTATTACGGTTTCCAGCCGGAAATCACGTTTCACGCCATGGGCGGGCTGACGTCGTACAATTCCAGTTACCAGATTAACCATCGGTATCTGTCCAACTGGGAACATATTATTATAGACGCTGCCGGTCCGCTGGCGGGATTTGCTCTTTTTGGAGTAATTGCCGCACTGTTGATGTTTATCGGCGTCAACCCAATAGGGTTCCTGTTTGGCGACATTGACGACCAGCAACGAGGATCGCTGTTCCGATTCCTGTCCGCGCCGGTTATCGTTTTTCTCCATTTGGAGATGTACATTTGCCTGTTTTGGGGAATCCTCAACCTCATGCCGGTTTACCCATTGGACGGCGGACAGATTGCCCGCGAGATTTGCACTGCTATCAATCCCCGAACGGGAATTGTGCAGTCGTTTCAAATTTCGTTTGTTGCCTCGCTTGTCTTGGTGGGGGTTGCCCTGCTTTGGTTTGACGACTGGTTTATGGCGGCGTTTTTCGGAATGTTCGCCTATTCCAGCTGGATGGCAATGAATTACAGGGGATAGGGAATGGGGAATAGGGAATAGTGATTCGCCTTCGGCGAATTAAAAAACTTCTCCCTAATCCCTAAACTACTCCCTATTCCCTACTCCCTACTCCCTATTAATAACACCATGAGAAACATCCTCCTTTCCTTCCTGATAGCGTTCAGCTCTGTCGCCATGGCGGCGGACGAATACCAATGCGTCAAAACGGACAACGGCGCCAAACTCGTCAAGGGCGACGTCGTCGTTTGGGAACAGGTCATTAAAACGCCGGAAGGCAAACCGTATATTCATCCTGTAACGCTGCCGGACGGTCACGTTATTACAGACCTTCGCCCCAAAGATCACAAATGGCATACGGGGCTGTGGTTTAGCTGGAAGTACATCAACGGCGTCAATTACTGGGAGCCGTCCGACGGCAAAACCGAAGTCGTGTCTTGGGACGCTGCAATCGACGGCTTGTCCGCAACCGTAACAATCAAATTGCGATATTTTGACAAGCGCAACCCGGACGTTACGGTTTTATCGGAAGACAGAACCGTCGTCTTTTCCGCGCCGGACGAAAACGGAAACTATACGATTACGTCCAGGCACCATTTCACCGCTGGGGACAAAGACCTTGTATTTGAACGCACTCCGCCTCATAAATACGGCGGCGGATACGCTGGCTTGTCGTTGAGAATGAACCAGACGGTCAGCGAATTCAAGTCGACGTCCGACAACGGCGGCAATACGATGGACTCCATCCGATCCAAGCCCGCGACGTGGTGCGATTTCCGCGACGAAAAGACCGGCATGGGCGTTCGGTTCACCATCCTCAAGGGAACGGAGCCGTCCCGGTTCTACATGCAGAACAACGGTCATTACTACATCATTCCCAGCCCCGTCCACGAAGGAAAGATTACCTGCAACGCAGGCGAGTCATTTGACCTTGAGTACATTCTTGAATTAGGAATTCGGAATTAGGAATTCGGAATTACGCAAGCGCCTCAATAACTCCTCACTCCTCACTCCTAACTAACAACCTACTCCCCACTCCCTAACCCCTAACCCCTATGTTCCTATACCCCGCCCTGCTGACAGCTTTGGCGTTAATCGCCTTGCCGATTTTGATACATTTAATCAATCTGTTTCGGCACAGGCGCGTCGAGTGGGCGGCTATGGAGTTTCTGCTTGCCAGTTTCCGAAAACACTCCAAGTGGATTCGTTTGCGGGAAGCGCTGCTTTTGCTGTGCAGAATTGGTATTGTCGCTCTGATTGTTCTGGCGGCGGCGGTTCCGCTGGTATCCGACCAGTGGGGCAGAATTCTGGGCGGGCAAAAGACGAATCTGATTTTCCTGCTCGACGACAGCTACTCCATGCGGGCGCGGTCGGGGGAATCCACCTGTTTCGGTCAGGCGAAGTCTGCTCTGTTACAGTTCTTTGCAGAGCAAAACATTTCTCCCGGTCAGACGGTTACGATAATCGCGTTTTCCAAGCCAGACGCCCCGATCCTGTCCGCGCCGGTCGATTCCAAGCTGACGGAACTTCTGGAACAGACGCTGGAAAATACGTATCCAACACAGCGGGACGATTCCCCGGAAAACGTCATGCACACCGCTGCAGACTGGGTGGAATCCAACAAGCAGTCCGCCCATCGAATCTTTCTCATTTCCGATTTCCGACAGGTCAATTGGCTGTCGGACAACGGAAAGCTGTCTGAAAAGCTCCGTCAGGAAGTCGAACGGCTTACGAGCTTAAAGGCGACGGTTTCCTTTATTGACGTTTCCGGTCAGTCGGGTGACGAATCCGCTCGTTCCGCCGCGGGGCTGGACAGGCTCAACATCGGGATTGCCGCTCTCAAACCGGGGTCTGGCACGATTGCCGCCGGCGTTCCGATTCCCATGACCGTCGAAGCGATTAACCATTCTTCGACAGCGGCGAAAAACGTCTCGATTCGTTTGGAAACAGACGGCAAACCGCTTCCTGCCGCGTTAATTCACAATATCGAACCGGGAGAAACCGGACGAGCAAACTTCACCGTTTCATACCCGCAAGGGGGATGTCACACAATTAAAGCGACGCTGTCGGCAGACGGTTTGGACGCCGACAACGAACGTTTTTGCGTTCTGGACGTTCCCGCTCGCGTTTCGACTCTGTTAATCGGCTATCAGCCCCGCACGTCAGACGAACCCGATCCGTCTCATCAGCCGGACGTCCGATTCGTTCAGACGGCTTTGGCCCCCGGCGCGCCGGTCGATACAGGTTTGGCATGCCGCGTGGAAAACGACCGGTTCCTTAACGCCGCCAATCTGGACGAGTTCAAAACCGTATACCTGCTCAACGTTCGCGGATTCTCAAATCTGGCAGGCGAAAACCTGATGCAATGGCTTCGCAAAGGCGGAACTGCCGTCGTCTTTTTGGGCGACAAGACAGACGCCGCGTCCTGGAACGCCTGGGTTGAGAAAGTCGACGAACTCAAGGAACTGAAGCTGTCCAAGCCGCAAACCCTTCCGCCGGACTTCCTCCGCAAACGATCGGACTTAAACGTTTTCGACAACCCCATCTTCCGCATTTTTGAAGGGGAAAAGAACGCGTTTCTCGCTGCGGTCAACGTCAATACGTACTACGCTTTGGAATCGCCGGAAGCGGTCGAAAAGCACACGCTGGCGCAGCTTCGCAACGGCGCTCCGCTGATGGTCGAAACGCCAATCGGAGACGGCGCGATTGTCGTCTTCTTCACGTCCGCCGCAAATGCCTTCAGTTCTGCGTTGGCGTGGCGCCTTTCCCTCGCGCCAAGCGCCGTGCGCTCCTCAAGAGTCTCGTCGTTCAGAACCGCCCCGATGCTGCGGAGAACGTCTATCGGGCTGAGCCTGGCGTCTTCCAGAATCTTCTTCATCCTGCCGAGCTTCACCGTGTCGACGCTCAGCACGAGCCGGACGAACCGCTCGTGCGAGATGTGCGACTCGTAGTAGTCGCTGTAGCCGCTCCCGTCGCACACATCCTTGAGCGCGAGGCACAGGTCGGAAACCTCGTCGCAGAGAACCCCAACCACCGCTTCGCAGAAGTCGCGCTTCGTGACGGTTGCGAGATCAAGCGACTTGAGCGCCACGTCAAGCCGTTTGTTGAACTCCTCGTCGCTGCTGGCGAAGATGCGGTTTATCCACTCCCCGTCCAGCATTCGCCTCATGATTGCACGTATTACGCTACGGACAGACTTCGCGTATGCAATCTGCCGCAAAACGGCGGTTTTCAGCGCGGACATCTCTAAATTCTCTCATTATCTTTCCTCTTTCGACTTGGACAGGCGGACTCCACATGCAGCCCTGGCAACCCATGCTTGGCGAACCGGTGCGAAGTATACCAAAAATCGCGGCGGCTGTGCTGAAT
>CACXSS010000157.1 GCA_902770245.1 uncultured Planctomycetota bacterium
CAGATTGGAACGGAATTTTCGCTCGAATTCAACTCTGTCCTCGTCAGCAATGGCAATGATAATCTGAATGACATCGCGTCTATCCAGAAACTTTCGGGCGGCATGAACCCAAACTGCCGACGATCCCAGCATTGCAAACTGTTTTTTTCGTAACAGCGGGCTGTCAAACTCTGATAATTCGGATTTACGGCTGGAAAAACGGCTGCTCTGTCCAGCCGCTGGTAAAATTACGGCAAATGTAGTCATTGGGAGGGATTAGGCAGTAGGCAATAGGCAGTAGTTAAAACTGTGCAACGGTTCAATATCAACAGTAGTGGGTTTTACCCCACGGAAGCTGGGTGTATTTTGAGGCAGTAGACCGTAGACAGTAGTTTTTGAGACGCTTGCGTCCTACTGCCTACTGCCTACTGCCTATTGCCTAAATATTACCCCATCTGTTTTACATTTTCAAGTCAAAGTTCCCAGTTTATCTCTAAAAAATAAAAAAAACTTAAAAAATTTCGAAAAAAATGACCATTTGAGGCGTCATTCCTCTATTATTAAATTGTTGTTCAGATATAATATATAAGAACATTTGTGAATAATAGAAGAAGCAAACACGCTGGCTTTTTCTGTTAGTCATAATGTTGTAAAGCGTCAGACGCAATGCGCAGTCGTCAGTCGCAACTTAGATTTTCACCTTTGAGATCGCAGCTCCACACGCAATTTGCTGCAAACAACGCCATGAAACTGAACCACACGAATATAGCAGCTGGAATAGCGCTGCTGTTCATCCTTTGCGCCCTGCCCTCCTATGGTCAAGAGTCAAATACCCAGACTCTTAACAACATAACGTCGTTAACCGAGCTTGCATCGTGGCTTGAAAAAAATCCGCCAGAGGTTGTGTCCCTGTCGGGCATTACCGGTCAGCGCATTTTGTCGCAATCCCTGATCAATTTGCGTCAGGACGTTGAGAAGCTTCGGAACTACCTTCGAGGCAATGGCGAAATTGGCGCTAAATGGATGAAAGTCCTGCTTTTGGACGAATTGCGAACAGCCGTCAATCAGACGTCGCCAAACGTGGAGACGTTAGAAAATATTCAAGGACGCTTTCACTCCCACCAGTGGGGACTTGAAGTTACCGAGATTCGTCAAGTCGCAAAAAGACTGAATGACTATCTCCTGCTTCGAAACGCGATAGATGAAAACTTCGACCCGACTGACGGAGTCAAAGAAGCAACCAGCCGTTTGATTGCAGTCCTGAAAAAATCAAATCGGCAAACATTTGACTCAACAGTAGAGCTTAACGTAATTGTCAACTGGCTGGAAAGCAATCGACAAGCGCCGGAAGTCTGTCAGGCGGTCAGACGCTTAACCGGGAAATATAACTTCCACGCTCAAGTTTCAGACAAACTCGTTTTAAAGTTTTTGAATCGACCCGTTGATCAGACTCAACAGATAACAGAATACATCGTCGGTAGACCGCAAAGCGGAAGAATCCGCACTGTTGGAGAAGCCACCGGGCAGTTCAATCCGGATCCAGACAAAATCAACCTGTCTGTTATCCTCAACGGCGTAGCCAGTGGAAACATGGTTTCTCAGGCTCGAAACGTTACTGTTACATCAACAACCAACAACAATATTAGAGCCGTTAAAAACATTTATTTTGACGGCAAGCAAATTTCAGCGCCTCCGGCGCGCGCTAACGTTCAGATTCATTCAACCATTACCGGCATCAATTCGCCGGGAGGGCTTGTACAATCCGCCGCCACAAACCGCGTCCACGAATTAAAGCCCCAGGCAGACGCAGAAGCAACTTATAAAGCGCGCGCACGCGTTGAAAATTCCATGAACAAAGAAGTGGGCGACATGATTGTCAAAGCAAACGCCCGTTTCAGAGAAACTTCGGAGCTGTATCGAGCCAGAGGGCTTTACCCAGACCCGTTCGACTGCAGCACTACAGAACACGCGCTTAAATTTAATGCGCTTGTTTCAGACGGCATTCCGTTAATCCCGCAAACGGTTCCGGAGGCTCCAGCCAATTCAGACGTTTTTATTGCGATTCATCAGTCTGCGATTATGGAATCCTGCAAAACCATGCTGGCAGATTTGAAAGCAAATCAACGCGTTTTCCTGGCTATTGCCAAAAGCATGCTTCCGGAAGAAGCTTATAACGAGCTGGCTAAAAACTCCGCAAAGAAAAGCGCTAACGCAGAATTATCCGGCGGCAACATTTATTTTAACAATCAATACCCGGTAAACGTTCAGTTTACCAACAATACAGTTACCTTCGACATTCGAATTGACGCCTTCCAGGGCAAAGACAGTTCGTCGCCACAGGAAATTCCCATGAATCTGTCAACGGCGTACAAAATTGACAGAATCGACAAAAATGGCGTTTGGTTCGTAAGAATCAAAGAGCCGGAACTGGTTCCCCGCGATTTTGAAACTGAGGTTCGTAAATTACGGCCTCAAGAGACGACGCTTCGAAACCGTCTCCAGGGAGAGCTGAAAGATTCATTCCCTGCCAGTTTCCAGATTAAACCCCGGAAGCTGGAAGATATGTCAGACAGCAGCAATCCTAACGCTGTCAAATTAACTGGAACAATCAGACCGGTTGCAGCCAAAGCGGCTAACGGATGGCTGACTATTAGCTGGCAGCTTCAGGAATAGATTTCGCCTGTTGTAATGGGAATCGAGAATTTAATTCAATAGCGTATATTGCTATTTGAATGTTGAGTTTTTAAGCTCGCCAATTCCCTAAACCATTAACCTTTTATTATAATATGGCAGTTCAAAGCACATCGGCTTTATTGAAAGTTTTGGAAAAGAGCGCTCTGCTTACAACGGAAGAATTTGAATCCGTCAAGCAGGAAGCTCTCGACTCTCCAGAACAGTTCAATACCCCCGAAAAACTGGCTAAACACTGGATTCAGACAAATTTACTAACCAAATGGCAGGTTATGCAATTGCTTTCTGGCAAAGCAGCCTTCTTTTTAGGCAAGTATAAATTGCTCAATCTGCTGGGCGTTGGCGGCATGGGGCGCGTCTTTTTGGCTGAGCATACCATCATGCACCGAAAAGTCGCGTTGAAAGTCATTTCCAAAGAATTCAGCAACAATCCGGATGCTCTCAAGCAATTTCAGGCGGAAGCCAGAGCTATTGCAACGTTAAACCATATTAATATTGTCCAGGCGTATAATTTTGAATCAGAAGGCGACCGATTCTATATTGTTATGGAATACGTCGACGGTCAATCTTTGGAAAAGCGGGTTCTCAAAGAAGGTCCGCTGCCGATTAACGACGTCGTTTCTTATTTGAGGCAATCGGCAAAAGCTCTGCGTCATGCGCATCAGCGCAACATGATTCACTGCGACATCAAGCCTGACAACCTCCTGCTCAACCAGGACGGGCAAATTAAAATCCTGGATATGGGCATCGCCAAGCTCAACGACCCTAAAAAGAAAGGACATGTTCAGGAAACGGAACCAGCCTCTGATTCACAGGCGAAAAAAGACGAATCGCACATTCTCGGTACGGTAGACTATTTGGCTCCGGAGATGGCGTCAGGAGAAGCAGAGGCTGATCCGCGCGTGGACATTTACTCTCTCGGCTGTACAATGTTCTTCTTGCTCACCGGGCAGGTTCCGTATCCGGAAACGACGCTTATCGAGCGCATTCTGGCTCATCAGGAAAAACCGCCGCGAGATCCGCGGGAACTCCGTCCTGACACGCCTAAAGAGCTGGCGTATATTATCCTCAAAATGGAGGAGAAAAAGCCGGAAGACCGTTATCAGTCCATGGACGAAGTTCTGGCAGCTCTGGACGCGTCGTTCCCGGAATCGACAGACTTGAATGTCATGGATAGCGGCTCAAAGATTCCAGACGTTGATCTTAGCGGAATCAATTCAGCAGCTAAAAACAGCGCCGCCTGGTCTACAAACGTTAGCGCGGCTGGCGATACAAAAAACGTAAACTCAAAGCGGTCGGATTCGTTTGACTTCCTGTCTGGAACGGGAATAACCACTTCGGGGTCAAATTTACATTCGCCTCACAGTTCTACGGACAATCACGCGAAAGCTTCCGATAAAAAATCCGCTCATTCCAAAGTCGGCAAAAAATCCGGAATTGGCAAAAAGAAATCCGGAGGCAATCCTTTGGCAAACATGCCCATGCAAACTAAAATCATCATCGGGGCGGCGATTGGGGCTGTGGTTTTAATCCTCGCATTGGTTCTTGTATTCACTTCTGGGTCTTCGGATTCAAAAACAACGGCTCCGAAGTCAGCGCCTGCCAGCGAAGCCAAGTCGGACGCTTCCGCTGACAAAGCCGAAAAGAAGAACAACGACGCTGGAAACGCCGAGGATAATTCTGTTGATCTTGATAATCTCAATTACGAATACGATCCAAATCAATGGAATGACAATCCGGAAGAGGAAGGCGCTGCGCCAGACGCAGGCGCCCCGCCGGCAGAAAATAATTAACATTTTCACAACGAAATGAAGTCAAAATCAATCGAGTTTTTCTCGTCAGCAAAGCAGAAAAGCTCGATTGTTTGACATTAATATATAATTGACGTTTGTTTATCAGTTTGGAGCCTGTCATATAAACGGGCGCTCCCTTAACCATTTACTAATCCCATGTCAGACATTTGTTATCTCGGCGACGATTCCATCAACAGCGCAGCAATGTATCTGATCGGAATCATGACGCATTTCAATCTGTCCTTCGACAGAGTAAACAGTTCCGATTCTCCCGATGAATTCTTTACTCAAAAGCCCTATAAGCTGTATATTATCAGCGACTATCCTCGCGAACGCTTTTCAGACGCGCAGCTGCAGTACATTGCAGACGCGGTCAAAGCGGGCGCCGGCTTGCTGATGATTGGCGGCTGGGAATCCTATTACGGCAGACTGGGCGAATACCACAAAACGGTTCTGACGGACGTTCTCCCGGTTGAAATGCTTCAGGAAGACGACCGCCGAAACTACTCTCAGCCGTGCGTTATTACGCCGTGCGCCGAGCATCCCATTACCGCCGGTTTGCCGTGGAATACGCCTCCGTGCATCGGCGGGTTCAACGAATACAAGCCCAAGCCGACCGGTCAAACGATTATGAAGATTCATCGCTTTGCCATCAATCAGAGTAACGATCAGTTTGAGTTCTCGCCTATCGAAGACAAACCGTTGCTGGTAGTCGGAACGTACGGCGCCGGCAATACGGCGGCTTTGGCAACGGACGCCGCCCCGCACTGGGTTGGCGGATTTGTCGATTGGGGAACGCAGCGGTGCATTCAAGACCTGCCCAACGGCGGATTCATTGACGTCGGCGCAGACTACGCCCAATTCTTCAAACAGCTTATTGAATGGACGATGCAGAAATAAAAAAAGAGGCAGTTGGCAAGAGATAAATCTTTTCTACTGCCTACTGCCTACTGCCTCAGTCCGCTCTCTCGAGAGTCGCAAACATAGATCCGATGCTCTCTTTTAATTCCGGGTCGGCTCCAAACGCATGAATTTGATCGCGTTTGAATTCCGCCGGTTCATACGCTCCCGTATAGACGATAACTTTTCCCTGCGTGTCAACGGTGCGCGCCATCTGGTATCCCTGCTCAATCGGATAACCAAAGAGCTTTTGGAGCATGATAATTACGTAGTCGTACGTATGATAATCGTCATTCCACAAAACCACGTTGTACAAAGGCGCTTTTCGAGTCTGCGTCTTTTGCTCGGTTTTGGTTTCTACAGAAATATTTACGTTGTTTTCAGTCATTATTATATATTATAAAGGCGCTCCCCTTTATATTATGCAAATTCCGGGTATAATTGGATATTAAAACAAGTATAAGATTGACGCCCCGCGCCTGACGGCTTTTGTTGTTCTCTGTCAGACCGACTGTCAACAATATGTATTATAATCAATTCAAATAAAAATTCAAGGAACAACGAAGGAAAAATTTTATGTCAACTCAAACGCCGGAAAACCCAGATTACATAGAATACATCGAATCGCACAAAGACGAGTACGAAAAAGACCTGTTTGAACTGCTGTCGATTCCGTCCATCAGCAGCCAAAGCGAACACGATGCCGACGTCGCCAAAACGGCGCAATGGATTTGCGATCGTCTGACGTCCATGAACCTCGACGCTCAAGTCGTCGAAACGACAGGACACCCCGCCGTTTTCGCCCAAACGAAAAATCCCAATCCGGACTTGCCGACGATTCTGTTCTACGGACATTACGACGTTCAGCCGGTTGACCCGTTAAACCTTTGGAAAACCCCGCCGTTCGAACCGGTTATTAAAGACGGGTTCGTTTACGCCCGCGGGGCGTCGGACGACAAGGGGCAGATGTTTACGCACATTCTCGGTCCGGAAGCGTGGTATAAGACGACTGGGTCAATGCCGGTCAACGTCAAGTACATTCTCGAAGGCGACGAAGAAAGCGGCGGCGACGCGATGGACAAATTCGTTCGCAGCAACGCGGATTTACTCGCCTGCGACTGCGTCGTCATCAGCGACTCCCAGATGTTTGCCCCGGGACGTCCCGCCATCTGTTACGGACTGCGCGGCTTGGCTTACGTAGAAGTCATTTACAAGGGACCAGACAAAGACCTCCATTCCGGCACCTTCGGAGGAGCGGTTACCAACCCGGCAATCGCGCTGTGCAAAGCTATCGCCGGCGTTCATGACGATCGATACAGAATTACCTTCCCGGACTTCTACGCCGACGTCAAACCCATGGAACCGGTTGAACAGGAACGAATTGCCGCTTTGGGAATCGACGAAACGGCGTTTCTCGCCTCCGCCGGCGTTACAGACTCCGTTGGAGAGAATGGATACACCATCACCGAACGGCATTGGGCGCGTCCGACTTTTGACGTCAACGGAATCATTTCCGGCTACACCGGAGAGGGCAGCAAGACGGTTCTGCCCGCCGTTGCCAGCGCCAAAATGAGCTGTCGATTGGTTCCCTATCAAGACCCGGAAAAGATTGTCGAGTCAATCAGACAGTATTTCCAAAACGCCTGCCCTCCCGGAATTACGATGGAATTCATCGTTCATTCGTACACGCCCGCCGTTATTGTCGACGTCAACAACCCGTTCGTCAAGGCGGCGGCGAAGACGCTGGAAAAAGCGTTCGGACGCTCCCCGGAATTCACCCGCGACGGCGGCTCGATTCCAATCGTATCCGCTTTTACAGAAGCTCTCGACAGCCCGGTTTTGCTTTTGGGATGGGGACAAATTACAGACAACATTCACAGCCCCAACGAGCGTTTTTGTCTGGCGGACTTCCATCGCGGAATAAAGGCGTCTGCCATTTTACTCAAACAGCTGGCGGGAATTGAACCGAAAACAGCAAGCAAAGAATAGTCAACCCTCGCAATTAGCAGTTTAATATATTTACATGGAACAAGAAGACATTTTTTCATCGACGGACTCTCAGCGCGGAGCGTTTGAACTTCCCTACGCGAAATACGCAGTTTTCGAAAACGGCATGAAGCTCGAACAGGGCGGCGAACTGCCGTCGCTGACGATTTGCTACGAAACCTACGGAACGCTCAACGAACGCAAGGACAACGCCGTCTTTATTTGTCACGCTTTGACGGGGGACTCGCACGTCGCCCGCCATACAGAAGACGACAGCCCCGGCTGGTGGGACATTCTCATCGGTCCCGGCAAATCCGTTGACACAAACAAGTATTTTGTCATCTGCCCAAATATCCTGGGCGGATGCCGCGGCACGACCGGTCCGGACTGCATCAATCCGCAAACCGGCAAACCGTACGGGGCGGATTTCCCCATGATTACCATCGGCGACATGGTAACGGCGCACATGATGCTCATTGACCATCTGGGAATCGACAAGGTTCTGGCGGTTATCGGCGGATCGATGGGCGGAATGATGGTTCTCGACTGGGCGGTCAACCACAAAGACCGCCTTTG
>CACXSS010000158.1 GCA_902770245.1 uncultured Planctomycetota bacterium
TTCCGGCTGTATTTTCTCCCCTTACTAAAGTTTTTTGGAAAGGGGAGTTAGAGGGGAAGAACCTTTTTTTCAAAAAAGGGCGGCGAGGCGCCGCTCCCAGTCCGCGCTACCGCGCGAGACGTATTACAACCGCTCCCATTGGTCGCTTTGATTTATATTAGTACCTTTTAATTATCTTCCCCCTTACTAAAGTTTTTTGGTAAGGGGAGTTAGAGGGGAAGAACCTTTTTTTCAAAAAAGGTTTTCCCCTCATAATTTAACTTGAAAAAACTTCCCTAAAAGGTCGTCAGCTTGCTGGCGACCGAAAGTTTTTTCAAGTTGGACGAAGTTCGTAAAAGATTTAAGCCGCAAAGAACGCATAGAAATAAAAAAACAGATGAGAAGCGTTCCTAGATATTTCTAGCCGTGGGTTTTACCCCACGAAAAAAGGAATACAAAAAGAACAAATATTGTCAAACACGCATTTACGTCGATTGTGCAATTGTAAAATGGGAACATTGAAATGATTGATTTAAAAGAAATTATTGATGAAGAAGACGTCGAGCGTTTTGAGCAGATGTTTCAAACCGGCAGTTTTGATTTCTCCTATTGTTCAGCATTTGGAGAAAACGTCCTTCATTACGCGGCTCTGACTGGAAGTCTGAATCGGGTAAAGGAACTGCTGGAACAGGGCGCGGACGTCAATGTAAAAGCTCGTGAAGACTGGACGCTGTTACATTCCGCCGCCAGAAGCGGCAATTTGGAGCTGGTACAGTGGCTGGTAGAGCAAGGGTTAGACGTCAATGCAAAAAGCAGTTTGGGAATAACAATCTTGCAGCCCGCCGCCCGAAGCGGCAATCTGGAACTGGTTGAGTGGCTGATCTCACAAGGAATGGACGTCAACGTCAAAGACCGTGAAGGCTGGACGCTGTTACATTCCGCCGCCCGAAGCGGTTCTGTGGAGCTGGTTCAATGGTTGCTGGAACAGGGGTTAGACGTCAATGCAAAAGAGGTATTCGAGGAAACGCCCATTTATAAATCAGCCGAAATAGGCGATCAGGAAATCGCCAAGCTGCTGATTGAACATGGGGCTGATATTAATGCAAAAAACTATGATGGAACGACGCCCTTGCAGGTCGCCGCTCTAAATGGCTTTGTGGAATTCGTTCAATGGCTGATTGAACAAGGAGCGGACGTCAACCAAACAGACGATTTCAAAAGGAACGTCTTGTTTTCCGCCGCCGAAAGCGGTTCTTTGGAACTGGTTCAATGGCTCATTGAACAGGGTTTGGACGTTAATGCAAAAGATGAATATAACAAAACGGTTTTACATGCAGCCGCCGGCAGCGGTAATCTGAAACTGGTTCAGTGGCTCATTGGACAGGGACTCGACGTCGGCGTAACAGACGATCTTAACAGAACAGTCTTGAGTTGTGCAGTTCGATGTGGATATTTGGAACTGGCTCAATGGTTGGTTAAACAGGGATTGGACGTCAACGCAGTAGATGAACTCGGCGTCTCGATCTTGCATTACGCCGCTGCAAGCGACTCTTTGGAACTGGTTCAATGGCTGGTTGAACAGGGCGCGAACGTCAACGCGAGAGACCGTGCGGGATATCCCCCTTTGTTTTTTGCTTTACACAATAATCTGGAACTGGTCCAATGGCTGGTTGACCAGGGCGCGGACGTCTATGCAAAAAGCAATCACGGAGATACTGTTTTGCATAGAGTAGTTCGATGCTACAATCTGGAAATGACTAAGTGGTTTGTTGAACAAGGGGTTGACGTCAACGCAAAAGACGATTTCGGAATAACCGTCTTGCATAACGCTGCTAAAAGCGGCAAACTGGATATTGTTCAGTGGCTCATTGAACAGGGCGTGGACATCAATGCAAAAGACAATTCCGACATAACTGTCTTGCATTACGCTGCTATCAGCGGTTCTTTGGAGCTGGTTCAATGGTTTATTGGACATGGATTGGACGTCAACGCCAAAAACAAAGACGGAAAAACCGTCTTGCATTACGCCGCCGGCAGCGATTCTCTGGAACTGGTTCAATGGCTCATTGAACAGGGATTGGACGTTAATGAAAAAGACAACGACGGCAATAACGCCCTGCTTTTTGCCGCCAGTCATTTTAACTGTTGGGAAACGGTTCAATGGCTCATTGAACAGGGCATGGATGTCAATTCCCGAGACAATGGTGGAATGACCACCTTGCTTTCTGAAGCCTCAGACAAGAAACCGGAACAGATTCAGTGGCTCATTGACCATGGCGCGGACGTCAACATTAAAGACAACGATGGAATGACAGTTTTGCATTACGCCGCCCAAAGAAATAACATGGATCTGGTTCCATGGCTGGTTAAGCAGGGATTTGATGTCAACGCTAAAAACAATGACGGAAAGACGGCTTTGAATCTTGCTGAAGAAGTTGGCTATCCGAAAATGGTTCAATGGCTCAAAGAGCATGGGGCTGTTGAATGAATTTTGTCAATGAGCGTCAGACGTGAGCGGGCGATACGCCCACGAATTAGCTCGCCCAATTCCTAATTCCGCATTTCGAATTCCTAATTCCGAATTCTCCCCTCCCCCCTTGCGAATTGTCCGATAATTAATACAATTATATATTATGAGGAGAATAATCTTACTGTTGACGTTCGCGAGTCTGGCGCTGTTTGGCGTCGGCGCGCCGGCGCTGGCGCAGTCCTTTAGCCGTCAGGTTCCGCACCTTGTCGTTCTGATGGATGGGACTGTTATACCGTGCGCGGTAACCAGCTTGACAAGAGAGGAAGTCCAGCTGACGCGTCTGTCCAAGCCGGAACAGATGACGATTCCCTATTCCTCGTTGTCGGGAATCGTATTCTCTCGACCCGTTCCGGACGAAGCGGAAGAGATTCTGGTGAATCGTGATATGCGTAAAGCCCGTCCAACCGACTTGATAATTGACGCTGCTGGAAAAAGCTATTCCGGTTTTTTTCAGGGATTGGACGGATTCGTATTAAAATACCATTCTACTACGCATCATGACGATCAGACGCTTCCCGTCGTACAAATCAGAGCGCTGATTTTTAATAAGAAGGTATTTTTTATCAATCATCATCGTTGGGTCTTTACGACTCAAGACGGCGCGATTTTTTTTGCGAATTCGATGAAAACGAAAAAAGGGGTTGTTACAGTCAGGTTCCCGTGGAGCGAAACGATGTACGAGTTTGACGAGTCGGAAATTGTAACAGCGCTTCCTCCGGTTAACATCGGATGGCTGGACGAGCTAGGTCCGGCGGATTGGGCGCAGATTCCGTTCTGGTCTGCTCCGTCAAAGTCGCATCGCGAAAATGCAGACGTCAACGGCGGACGGCTTCGCGCCAATACGGGGCAGTATTATCTGCACGGGTTCGGCGTTTCCGCGTCGTCCCGACTGACGTTTAAGTTAACCGATTTGGGAAACTTGCTTATAAATAAAATCCTCCCAATGCCGGACGTTCATCTGACCGGGTATGTCGCTCGACCGTACGGAGTCAAAACCGGGGCTGTGCGGTTTCGCGTTTTTACCGACGGTACGCTGGCGGGAACGTGGACGCTGTTCGCAACGGACGCCCCGGTTAAAATTGACATCCCCCTGAACGGCAAGAAACGCCTTGACCTGGTTGTCGATTTCGCCGACGATTCCCCGGTTGACGATCGCGCCATCTGGGGAGAGATGAAAATAGAGGCTTATTAGTACGCACAGTTTATATTCAGTTAGGAGTTAGGAGTGAGGAGTGAGGAGTTGACGCAAGCGTTGTCATAGAATTAATTTTCAATCTCTCGCAACTCGCAACTCGCAACTTATATTATCATGCCAGGAATATACGGAATTATTGATACTGACAAAAGCCCGAGATTGGAGTCGTGGTCTTCCATGTTCCAGTACGGACGGTTTTTACCGGACTATGTTTGTAACGACGAGGTCTTTTCGCACGGCGTTTTGGGGCGAATCGATTTGAACGTCTATCCGTCTGAACCGCAGCCGGTAACGTCGTCTGACGGGACGGTCAAAGTCATATTGCACGGAGAGCTTTCCGCCCCGGCGGGATTGGTCGTCAATGTAAACGCCTGCCCAGCTCGGATTGTTGCAGAAGAGTTCACACGGCGTCGGGCGGCGGGAACGATTGACGAGTTCTTCGCTCAGGTTCACGGTCGATTCAACATCGCGCTATGGGATGAGTCCGAAAAAAAACTGCACATCTTTACCGACTTCTACGGGTCGTCCCCGCTGTACTATACGCTCTGCGGAGGGCAGTTTTTGTTCTCGTCCGATTTGCTGGCGTTGACGCAGAACCCTGCCGTCAGCCGCGAGTTCGACAAACAGGGCGTTGCCCAGTTCTTTACGTACGGTCAGTACGTCGGCGACCGGACGTCGTTTGAATCCATTCGCGTTCCGGCTCCGCGGTCGCATTTGATTTTTGACGTAACATCGGGAACGCTGACCAAACGTCAGTACGCCTCCGATTTCACCCACTCTGCGGTTTTATCGACGCAGTCCGAATCGGATCAGGCGGATGCTATTGCCGACGCGTTTTACGAATCCGTTCAGCGCGACTCGCTCAACACGCCGAACCTGGGCGTGAGCCTGTCCGGCGGCTTGGACGCTCGCAGCATTTTAGCGTGCATTCAAACGGGTTCTCCGCAGGACATCGTTTCCATCGCAATGGGAATTCCCGGCTGCGGCGACCATAAACTGGCGGCTCAGCTGGCAAAACGGTTTGGGACGACGCATTTCAATTACGCGCTCAACACCGAATTTCTCCGGGACTATCCCAAGCATTTTGAACAGATGGTTCGTCTGACGGACGGACAGTACCTCTCAACGGCTATCGTCATTCCGACGCTGGACTATTATCGGTCAAAGAACGTCAAAGTCCTTTTGCGCGGGCACGCCGGCGAGCTGTTTCATCTAACCAAGGCGTACGCCTTTTCGCTCAAGGAATCGGAGCTGTCACAGCTCAATTCCCGTCAGGCGGTTTTCAACTGGGCGGCAGGACATCTCAAGTCGTACATGCTCGACGGCGTTGACAAACCGCTGCTTAAAGGCGTGTCACAAAGTCAGTTCAACGAGATGGGCGCGGCGGGTCTGGACGACATGTTCTCTGCGTGCGCCGACGGACCGGAACCGGCGGCGATTCTCTGGCAGCTGTTCCTCGACATGCGCGTTCATCGGGAGATTGCGCTGTCGATGAAAAAATTCGGGTCGAGAATTGAAGTCCGGCTGCCGTTTCTGGATAAGACGATGCACGAGCGCCTGTTCTCCGCTCCGCGATCGATGTGCATGGGCGAAACGATTGAAAAGCGGATTCTGGAGAAGTTCCGCCCGGACTTCCTCAAGGTCAAAAACGTCAACACGGGTACGTATATTGGGGCGTCGCCGCTGCGGCAGGAAATCGCCCATTTCATTCAGCGCGTTCTCGCCAAACTCGGCGCGCCGGGATACCAGCCGTACGAACGCATGGGGCTTTGGCTGCGTCGGGAACTGAAAGACTATGTGTCGCAGCTCGTTTTGAACGAACGGAACCTCGATTCCGGCTTGTTCAATCCGGACACGCTCCGCTGGATTATTGACGATCACAACAACGGCGCCAACCATACGTATTTGATTGTCGCACTGATGGTGTTCGCGCAGCTGCAGAAAGAGTTATAAGGAATGTAACAGCGGGCTGCTTTGTACGCCTATCGGCGAATGCGTAATTACGCTATCTTCGCTCACACCCACGGGTTTACACCCGTGGCTCGCCTGAATAGTTCTAACCCTACCGCATTCTTGAGACAATGGACTGGCAGAAGTCGTCCAGAGACAGCGGGCTTTTTCGCGCGTACATCCAGCGCTGAACGTAGTTGCCAATAGAGAAGTTGTATTCCGCCGTCTGGTTGACAAACGCAGTCGCAAAATAGAATTCGGTTTGAAGCTCTGTAATAACGTCTTTGAACGACGCGCTGTTGGAGGCGGCGTCGCGTTCAACGACAGCGGACGCCTGTTCCAGCGCCGAGCGGGTTTGGTTCATCAGGCTGAACTCCTGATTAATCGATCCTGCCAGCGGTTTAACCGTCAAGTCATTTTCCAGTCCGGGAACGTTCTCGATAACCTGGTACGATTCCGTATGAAACGGCGTTATAGGCCAGAGTTCCTGTGACGAGTACGCGCCTGCCATGGAAAGGAGCTGATTCAACCCAAATTGTTCTTTCAGAATCGCCTTTTGAGTCTCAATCGCCTCTGCGGCAAGCGTCTGTTTCCAAACGTTCATCGCTAAAAGAAAAAGACTCGACTGAGCCGAGTTACCCTGATCCGACAAACGAGCAAAAACTTTTTGCTGAACTTCTTCCGCGCGGCGGCGAGCGGTAATAATTACCGCCAGTTTCTGGCATTGAGCCGACGCCCGCCAATACTGATTCGTCGCCTGTTGATAATACATGGGGCTGAAGCTGCTTAAATACTCTTTGAGTGTAACAGCTATCGCCCCAGCAGGTTTATAAACGGAGACGTCAAACCAGTTAGGAGTTGTCAATTCTCCAGACGGCGTATACGCAACCTGATAAATCTTTGGCGTGCGTAACGAGTCGTTTTGAATTATCGGCGTATAAGACGGCTCCGTTGGAAGCGGGTTAATATTTGGATCGCTGGGCTGAAGCTGCGTATCTGGCTGAGGCGCTGCGCCGGACGGATTGACGTCAGCGGGATAGGTTGGGTCAGGCGTTGAACCTGAGTTGGAATTGCCATAGGTATCCGGTCGCTGGTCAAGCAGCGATTTAGAGTTGGGAGCGTTGTTCTGCGTCGTTTCAAAAACGGTAGCAGGACGCGGATTGAGAAGCAGCAGCGGCGCCAGCTGTTTTGGATTGTAGGTCTGCCCCGCCTGCGTCCAGACAACGTATCGGGCAATATCCTGATTATATGACAGAATTGCTTTCCAGAAGGTTTCGCGTGTCGATTCTTCCTGTTCAAAGGCGTTGATAACGTCTGTAATTGTTGAGTTTCCGGCTCTGTACAGTTCGGTTTGAGCTTCCAGATAATAAATCGCCGCAGCCAGCGCCGCCGCTGACGCCTTGATTTGTTCGTATCCCAAATCAATCCGCTTTGCCAACATTCGCATTTCTCCGGAAACGGAACGAACTTGAGCAATCTTGTCTATATTGGTGTGATAATCCCCGAAGTGCGGCAGTTCGTTACAGTACGGCAAAGAGCTGGGAGAAAAGCCGCAGTCGCCCGCAATCGCATTAAGTTCAATTGCGAAACGGCGCATTTTCAGATGAGCCATCGCCGCTTTATCTTCTGTCTTTTGTAAAAACAGCTTGACGACTGCGTTGTTTTGAGGATCGAATCGGTTAATCTTTTCAACCCGCTGACGGAAAAATTTCCAGTCAGACGCCGCTTTGACCGCTTTCCAGTAGACGTTAATCGGCTGTTCCAAATCTCGCGCCGGACACGAGCGATACAGAATATCCGTCAAACCAACAGCCTGATATCCTTCCGGATAATCGGCAAAAGGTCTGTACTGTTCCATCAATGCAGGCGTATTGAGTTTTGAACTCGTCTGAGCGTTAGCCAGCCCCGGCGCAACCATTGCAAACAGCAAGCTCAAAACGACAATTATTTTACAATTGCTATTCATTTATTTCTGAATATTTAACCGTAATGATAATTTGGGAAATTAAATTCGATTATATAATTTTTACCAGTTTACCTCAAAACAGGATTTTTTGCAATAGGGATATATATAGAGAATAGTCTGAAACGAAATAAAAAAAGCACATCCGGTAACTGCGTACCTAACAGTTTTTGTGCAGGTCAGTCCGTTCACGGATTTGACGGATTAAACGGAGCGCGAAGCCGCGCGGGCGGAAAGGACGAGGTTATGTCTCCGAAGACGCTGGTTTTGGCGCTACAC
>CACXSS010000159.1 GCA_902770245.1 uncultured Planctomycetota bacterium
TGTTTTAGCTTTAATCTTCCTTTATGTTCTAATTCGTCGGATTAGTATATATTATGCGCGTCGAATCAGAATATATAAACGTCAAAAAGACAAGAGAAAAGAGACGCTGGAAAGAATAAGAAAAAATCGTCAAGATAACCCGCCGCTTCCACCGGAAGAGTAGACGAGCCGGGGGTGAGCCGAAGAAAAAACGTATTATCATCGATTGTTTCTTTGTGTTCTATGTGTTCTTTGTGTTCTTTGTGGTTAAAAATTCTTCGGCGGCTGACACAGCCGCGATCCAGCGGGTCAGAGGGGCTGTTCTGCGAAAAAGTTTTTTGGAGGCTTCCGCTTTTTCTGTTGCGGACTTACGTCCGCGATCCAGAAGCGTTTTCGACTGCGAAATAGATTTTCAGCAGGGCTTTGGACAAGGCGGCGCCTATGGGCGCCGCACTCCCCGCGCAAGCGCTCCCCATAGACGAACGCTTGCGTAATTCCGCATTCCGAATTCCTAATTCTGAATTGCTATTCCGCCTTCACGATCGTCTTTTCTTCGACTTCTTTCTTCGCCTGGGCGACGAATTCGTCGAAGGTCATGGAACCCAGGTCGCCGCGAACTCGGCAGCGAACGGAAACGTTGTTGGCGTCCGCTTCTTTCTGACCGATAATGAGCATGTACGGAATCTTTTCCATCTGGGCTTTGCGAATCTTCGCGCCGATCTTTTCCGGATCGTAATCGCCTGTAACGCGAAGCCCCGCCGTGCGGAGAGTTTCTTCGATCTGTTTGCCGTACTCTTCAAACTTCTGGCTGACGACCAGAATTCGAACCTGTTCCGGAGCCAGCCACAGCGGGAACGCGCCGGCGAAATGCTCAATGAGAATTCCGAAGAAGCGTTCAAACGAGCCGAACGGCGCGCGGTGAATCATAACCGGACGGTGCGGCTGGTTGTCCGCGCCGATGTATTCCAGATTGAATCGCTGTTCCGACGGCAGGTTGTAGTCCAGCTGAACCGTGCCCAGCTGCCACAGACGACCGATGCAGTCTGTTACAATAAAGTCCGCTTTGGGACCGTAGAAGGCGGCTTCGCCCTGAGCGATTGACAAGTCCGGCAGGTTCATCGACTCGCAGACTTTCTTCAGAGCCGCTTCCGCCTTGTCCCAGTTTTCCGGCGAGCCAACGTACTTGTCCGACGCCGGGTCGCGGAACGAAAGACGAACTTTGTAATCCTGGAATCCCATCGTCTTGAGAACGAACACGGTCATTTCCAGACATCGGCGGAATTCGTCTTCCACCTGGTCTTCCGTACAGAAAATATGGGCGTCGTCCTGAGTAAACCCGCGAACGCGCGTCAGACCGGAAAGCTCTCCAGACTGCTCGTATCGATGAACGTTGCCGAACTCCGCCAAACGCAGCGGCAGCTCTTTATAAGACCGCGGACGGGTTTGATAAACCATAATGTGGTGCGGGCAGTTCATCGGACGAAGCAGATACAGGTCTTCTTCGTCTACGGCAATGGGCGGAAACTGGCTGTCGGCGTAATAGGGATAATGCCCTGACGTCTTGTACAGACCAACTCGCCCGACAACCGGGGTGTTAACCAGCTGATATCCGCGCTTTTCCAGTTCGCCAACGAGGAAGTTTTCCAGAATTCGGCGGACTTTCGCGCCCTTGGGCAGCCAGAGAATCAAGCCGGGACCAACGTTCTGGTCGATTGAAAACAGTTCAAGCTGTTTGCCCAGTACGCGGTGATCTCGCTTTTTCGCCTCTTCCAGACGGGTGATGTACTCGGCGAGTTCTTTCTTGTCGAAAAACGCCGTGCCGTACAGACGGGTAAGCTGCTGATTGTTGGCGTCGCCTTTCCAGTACGCGCCGGCAACCGACATGAGCTTGAACGACGCGCAGAACCCGGCGCTGGGAACGTGCGGGCCGCGGCACAGGTCGACGAATTCTCCCTGACGATAGAACGAAACGACGTCCTTGTCGGACAGCGTCGTTTGCAGATGTTCCACCTTGAGTTTCTGTCCCATGCCTTCGAGAAGTTTAATCGCTTCGTCGCGGGACATTTCAATGCGTTCGAACGGCTCGTCTTCCTTGACGATTTTCGCCATTTCCTTTTCGATAGCCTCGAAATCCGCCTCGGAAATCGGCTTGGGCATGGCGAAATCGTAATAGAACCCATTTTCAACCGTCGGACCAAACGCCAGTTCAACGCCGTCGAAAAGGCGCATAACCGCGCGCGCCATGATGTGAGCGCAGGAATGGCGCATAATCGCTAACGCTTCGGGGTCTTTTTTGGTAATGAGTCTGATTGACGTCTCGCCGTCTTCCGGAAGAACAAAGTCCGTACCGACAAGCATGTCGTCAACAAAAGCCGCAACCGTCGCTTTAGCCAGACCGGGACCAATTTTCAACGCTACGTCTTTGACCTGAACAGGGGTGGAGAATTCCAGTTTATCGCCGCTAGGGAGATTTACAGTAAGCATAACAGCCTTTCATATAATAGAATGTAATAAAAACGTCCTGGGATACAAAACCAGAACCGCGAATTATATTATATCGTTTTGGAGAAATTTTGAAGGGGGTGTGAGTTAGGAGTGAGGAGTTAGGAGTGAGGAGTTGGAAAGAATTAGCAATTAGCAATTACGCAAAGCGACCAACGGGAGCGGTTATTGGCGCTTCGCGCGGCAGCGCGGACTGGGAGCGGCGCCTCGCCGCCGCTTGCGTAACTCCTCACTCCTCCTTCCTAACTCCTAACTTTAAAAGTCGTACCAGATTCCAAACCCGATCTGCTTTTCGTAGATGTTAAAGAACTGGTAATGGTCGCTGTATCCGTTGAGATAGAACAAGCCCATTCGGAAAACGTGACTGTTGTCGTTTCGCCATTGCCAGCCTGCTTCCAGAGTAAACGAGCCGCTGAAGTCGATTTCTTCTCTCAAACGACAACACGCGGCAAAAAACGGCGCGCCTTGAGGTCCGATGTACATGGGGCTGTACTCCAACCCGAACATGAATTGCCACGGCTCTGAGATGTCTCGGCTAACGGCGTATTCCATGTGGAAATAGAATCGCCAGGCAGGATTCGGACGAAACCCCACGCCCGCCATGAGGCAGTCGCGGGAATAATTGTAACGAGCAAGGGAATGGTGATTGACCATGTACTCGTCGCCCAGGTGCGAACTGATATGATAGTATCCGAACATGTACTCCCAGCGACCGCTTCGATAGACCAGCGGGAAGGCGAATCGATAATCGCAGGAAAACAGGTCTCGCGCCCGGTTGAGTCCCAGGCGGGGAAACGCGCAGGCGTCCATTTCCAGTTCAATCCCTTCCGGATAAAGCGGATCTTGAGAACCGTATCGAAGCAAGCTCACTCGCGCCCCGATAGAACAGTCCCAATAGCTCATGTCGTCCGGCTGCATGGAATCGACAAAATGAATTCCCAGCCGCGGCTCTCGCCCGCAAGCCATGTACGATTTATAGATGATATTGCTCGGCAGAAGCTGAAACGTCCATTCGTCCGGACGGCTGTATTGCATATCGCAGCTGCGAACCGGAACAATGTCTTTGAGAGCCTCGCCCCAGTAAGGGCGGCAGTAGTTGGAACTGTACCGGATGTCATAACCTTCAGTCGCGGGAATGACTTGCGAACGATTCCGCTGACCGTCCAAAAACTGATAGTACTCTTCCGGCGGATATGGGCAAACATTTTGTCCGAGAAATTCCGTTTGAAAAACTGAATTGTCGGCGCAGGTTGGCTCTTGTTCGCCGTTCTGGCAAAATGACGACAAACAAATAAAGCCCCTGTCCGCGTCTGCCGCCATCGAAACGGCGCAGGTCGTCAGTAATAATATAGTAATAAATAGAGCGTATTTAGGCATACTGTCCTCCTGATATAACAACTGTTATAATTTCTCAATTATTTGAGTTTAGAAAATAATAGCGTATTTTAGTTTTTTTGTGAAGAGCAAAAAATGAAGAGGGTATAAAGAGCGCCCCATCTAACGAAAAAAGCGGGAGTGTCGCTAACGGCGCTCCCGCAATTGGATAATGTATTACGTTGTGTAATTACGAATTACGCATTCTTTTTCTTTCGCCAGTACAGCAGTCCAGCTGCGCCAAGAATGAGAAGCGCCCAAGTGGACGGTTCAGGAATTTCGTTTGCAGTGAACCGTCTGCCAGTAATGGCGTACACAGTACCATGAGTTGCATCGTTAATCTGAACGTATTTCAGCTCTGTGAAATCGGTCGTTTGAATATGCCCCAAAACGTCAAGATTGGCGCTGTTTTCTGCCGACAAAATCGCGGTAAACGATTCGCCAAGTCCTAAATTACTGTTGTTAACCAGTGTGATTACAGAGCCATCTTTGAACGTAATGTCTCCATTGACGATTAAACCGTCGTTGGCGCTAGGGGCTGAACCGGCGATTTCCATCAGAAGTTCTGCTCCAGCTTCGTTGAGAATAAATCCGCCGTCGCCGTATGTGCCGTCGCCAATTATAAGCGTACCGACAGAGTTGCCCGGCGAGAACTGAGCCCCGCTCTTAACTATCAATTGTCCGTCGAAATAATCTTTAATATCAACGCGACCGGAAGAAATGGTCAAGCTTTGAACGTCAATCATTCCCTTAGCCGAAGTGTAAATCTTAAGAACAGCTTCTTCGTCGGCATTAACAATAACCTTGCCAGTACCGTAAATCTTCTTGGCTACAGCGTCAATTGTCAGCGTTTTGTCCCCTGATCCGTTCCAGCTATATTTCAACGTTCCGTTTGTGTCAACATAAACCTGACCGTTAGCGACAATGGCGTCGCCGGTAAGTTCGAGAACGCCGCCGGAAACGGTGGTACCGCCGGTATAGGTGTTAGCGCCGGAAAGGGTCAGCGTACCAGAAGTATTTTTTATCAAACTGATGTTATTAAAGCACGGATAACTTGTAGTATTGGTTCCAATTACGCCCTGAAAAACTCCATCTCCTACAGTAATTGTTGAATATCCCGGCGGGTCAAAATATAAAGCTTGACCGCCAGCTCGTATGTATGTTCCAGCTACGCCATTAAGCGTTTTAATCGTAAGAGTCGTTGTATCTTGATTATTGTCATCCTGGTCTAACGCTAATTGGGCGCCGGAGGTTGACAGCGATACCGTTGCATTTGGAAGGTTCAAATTTGTATAACGATCTTTATTATTTGAATCTTGATACCCGATATGCAACTTGCCTGTAACATTAATTGTTCCGTTATATTCCTGCGCGTTTGCATTGGCTAAACTAAGAAAACTATTGCCCGTACCGGTAATATTGATATCTCCAGAACCAGAAAGCGATGTAACGCTATGTAAACCCCGTGGGGCGCCAGAAATTTCCAGCGCAGCGTTTTCCGCTATAGTAACAGCGCCAGCGCCAAGAGTTGCAGTTGAGCCATTCAATTTGAGCGTACCAGCAGAAATCGTCGTGTCGCCGGAATACGTATTAGCGCCTGACAAGGTCAGCGTACCAGCGCCGGTTTTGGTAACAGAGCCTGTTCCAGAAATGACTTTGCTAAACGTTTTGTTATCAGTATAAGCAAATTCCAAAGTCGCGTTATTAGTAACATTACCTGTTCCCAGCGTGCCGGAGCCTGACAATTTGAGCGTACCAGCAGAAATCGTCGTCTTGCCAGAATACGCATTAGCGCCAGTCAGTTCCAGCGTGCCAGCGCCGGTTTTGTTAACAACGCCGGATCCTGAAATGACGTTGGCAAACGCATTATCTCCAGTGAGGTTTGCAGTATGAGCAAATTCTAAAGTCGCATTATTTGCAACTGTGCCAGTTCCCAGCGTACCATCGCCTGACAATACCAGCGTACCTGCAGAAATCGTCGTTCCACCGGTATAGTTGTTACCCGCCGTAATATTCAGCGTACCAGCGCCAAGTTTGACAATAGAACAAGTGTATTGTGTACTATTATATAAACCCGTAATTTCGCCAGCCAAATTCAACTGTGAATTCGCTTCAGTATCAATGTTAAGCGTACCGTTATGACGAAGAACCAGCTTGGAAGAGATCGTTGAAACTGTAGGGGCGGATGCCGTTGCGCCTGTAAGAGCGTACGAATAAAACTTCACACCCGCATTCAAGACATCGAAATTTCCTCCGCCGGATGATTTCGCCGTACCGCCGTACATGTGAAGCTCCGTATTGTTGAGCGTTTCGTTCCTTACAGAATTGTCCATCAAACCATAAATGCGAATTTTGGTATTTGCGCTGCCCCAACCAAGTGAATCATGTTCAGCACAGTCCAATATCGCGTTTTGATTAATGGTGATTACTCCGTTAAACCGCTTGCCATTGTCAAAATTATTGGTCAGCTTCAACGTTCCTTCTTGTACTTCAACCTGACCGCTGATCCAGTTATTTGTCGAAAGCGTTCCAGCGCCTGTTTTAATCGTCTTGCCCTTTACGCCTCCGGATTCGTAATTGCCAACTTGATTAGTGATTGTAATTGTTTCTCCCTCATCAGCAAAGAATTCGACGATAGCGCCGTTGTTCGTGGTCTTGCCTGTTCCGACAGAGTTTCCAGTAATTAAAAGCTTGCCAGCGCTAACCGTAATTCCACCGGAAAAGCTGGTGTTTGTTCCAGACAGTTCCAGCGTACCTGCGCCGGTTTTGGATATAGCGCCAGAGCCGGACAAAACGCCGCTCCACGTAATCTTTTGATCTTCTCCCGGCGAGAACGTTGTGGTGGAACTTGCCGAAAGCGTCGCAGTTAAAGCTGAAGACCAATCGGCTCCGTTATTGCCGAACGTACCGCCGGAAAGAGTAATTGTGTAGTCGTTGTCTGACGACGTAATTCCGCCTGAACCAAGGTTAATCGTACCAGACGACATGTTGAGCTTGCCGCTGTTGTTAAGCGTAATTCCCTTGGCGTTGAGAACGCCGTCGCCTGCGCCGGATTGACCGACGTTAAGCGTTCCGCTGTATTGAATAGCGAAAGTATCAGCTGCGTTAACCGTTCCAGATTTCAGATTGAAAACGTTTGCGAGACTCAGACCAGTATATTGCGTTCCATCGTTAGACAATCCAATTGTGAAGGATTCGCCAGAATTTTTGAAGTTGGCGACCCCACCCTCTACGTTAAACGTACTTACGCCAGAGCTGTTGGCATTCCACAGACCAGCTGCGTTATTGGCATTGAGGGTTCCGCCGGTCAGATTGTACGTTCCACCATAGTTGCCCCAGCCCAAAATAAGTCGACTGTTAAATACCGTTTCACCACCGGACTGATTAATCGTTCCTTCAGAAGACGTCGCAATATAAACGTTCGTGTTAAAAGTCGCTTTTCCGCCGGTAATTTTGAATTCTGCATCATTACTGGAGCCGCCGACTCTGAACGTTCCGCTGCCGCTATTGACAACAAACTCGCCGTCGTCGGAAAGAGTCATCGTCCCGTTGTTGACAAAATTAGAACCGGAAGCATAGGTGAACTTTCCTCCGCTGATGGTAATCGATCCACCGCTATTGACGGTTACCGCTCCATTTGCGTTATAGTTTCCATCGTCAACAACAATTTTGCCGGAGACAGTTGTTGAACTGCTGGCGTTGAAATCGCCGCCGTTGACGGTCAACGTGGCTGGCGTACCATTATAACTGGTAATGGAGAACGCGCCGCCGAAGGTTGCCGTTCCGCCTTTGTTAATAGTCAATTGGGTTTTAAGTTCTTCATCTCCGCCGCGGGAAATCTCTGCGGCGCCTGTACTGCCGCCAACGCCGTTTCCGACTGTTAAGGAAGCAACGCCGAAATCGCCCCAGTCAATATCAACTGCCCCGTTGGAAGTGAGGATATAGCAGTCTTTATCA
>CACXSS010000160.1 GCA_902770245.1 uncultured Planctomycetota bacterium
GAGCGGGCGTCATCGCCATCCGAGGCACCGCCAGCTTCCGGGAAAACGGCCTGTCGCCCGACGTGCCCCTCGAAGGAGCCTACACGATTCTCGATTCGGCGGGCGAATACGTCCACCTGACGGTCAACACCGCCAACACGCTTGGAACCGGTTACCTGTACGTCTGGATTGACGTCAACGCCAACGGCATTTTCGAGACTGACGAATGCATTTTGAGCGGCTACGTTATCTCCGGAACTGGTGTAACAGATATTGTTACAGATTACCAGATTCCTCAGATTGAAGGCAACTACATGACCTCTGCTCGCGTTCGTTTCAGCGCGGAACAGCTTACAGACGTTGGAAACGCCGACGCCTCTGGACGCGATCTGGGAGCTATCGGCTTCGGCGGCGCGAACGCCACCCGCGGCGAAGTGGAAGATTATCAGGTTATGATGTCTGAATTCTTCTATGACTACGGCGACGCGGAAGATTCCTACAAGACCTTGGCAATCAGCTCCGGCGCGTATCATCAGATTACCCCGCGCGACAGCGAAGGCAATCGCGCGACAATCGGTCGCGACGTAACGTTTGAGTTGGACGGCAAACCGTCTCCGATGGCTGACGCTGACGAAGACGACGGAATCAGCGTTGATTCCAACACCGGCTATATCGACACCGCGATTGTTGTCGGCGCGACGGTTCAGCTGCCTGTTTCCGTTACCGGCGAAGGCTATCTGGTCTTCTGGATTGACTTCAACCAGGACGGAACGTTCAGCGAAACGGAACAGGTTGAAGTCAGCAATGTCGCCCAGAGACAGGGAACTGACAAGTTTGAAGATATTCCGAAGTCCAAGTGGAACGTTACCTGGGGTTACGAAGTTGGTTCGTACACCGGCGTTAACGAAGCGTCAGACCTGTTGGTCAGCCTGAACATTCCTGAATATGCGAAGATCGGTGAAACAGCAATGCGCGTTCGCTTCTACGAACAGTCCAACGACTTTGCCAGCTTGACGCCTGCCGCTTCCGGCTTCGGCGGATACGGCGAAGTTGAAGACTACATCGTATTCGTTCAGGAAGGCTCCAGCGTCATTGAAGGCTACAAGTTCAACGACGCCAACAACAACGGCATTTGGGACGTCTATCCGGAAGACGACACAACTTCCATCACGGAAGACGGACTCAAGGGCGCTGCGATTTATATCGACGCCAACAACAACGGCGTTTGGGACGACGGACGCGAAGTGGACGGCAAGTGGGTTCCGGCGGAATCCATTGAAGTTACCAATCCGTTTGGATACTACAAGTTTGAAAACCTGGTTTCCGGAACGTACATCGTTCGTGAAATCTTCAACATCAACGACGTTTCCACGGAATTTACTTCAACGTTTATTACGGACGGCGCGGTTGATGAACAAGCGATCATTGACTGGTTCAAGGAAACGTACGGCGCAACGCTTCACACTCTGGAAGAATCTGAACTGTATCTGCGTTCGTATCCGCAGCGAGTCGCTTCCATTCCGGAAAACGACGCGTCCAATCCAGACGCTACGGTTGCTGAAAAGGCGTTCACGTTTGAATTCCTCAACGAGAACAACATTTCTCTGGAAGGCTGCCACGTTTACATTACCAACTACGGAACCAACTACGTTGACGGCGCTCCGGTAACATACGACTTCATCCTGACGAACGTTCCGGATATGGTTTCAACCGACTCGACGAAGATTTACGTCTACTTCGATCCGTCTGTTGAAAAACCAATGGAAGAACTGGCGAAGAACTTTGCCGATGCGGTTAATACTCTTGCCAGCGTCAAGATGACTGCAACGCGCGCTGGAAATCGTGTAACGATTAACTCTGGCGTGTTTGATCTGCGCGTCAGCAACGGCGGCGAAAAACTGCTTCCGACAGAGGACATTGAATGGTTCAACATTCTCACCTCGCACTCCATGCCGGGTGAAAATCAGTCCGACGGCGGTTATCAGGTTGTCGTTGTAACGAAGGAAGGCGATTACTCCGGAGTCAACTTCGGTTCGTATCGCAAACCGGAAGTTGCCGCTCACCAGACTGACATCTACGCTGAAGGCAATACCGGCTGGCATACGATTCAGGTTCCGATTATGATAACCAAGTCCTTCGGTTCCGAATTTGACCTGTACTACGAAACCGCCGACGGCACGGCTAAGGGCTATGGCGATCCCGCCAATCCGTTTGATGGAAACAACCCGAATGTCAGACGAGATGCCACGCCTCTGGCTCCTGAAATCGACTTCATCCACACCAGCGGTACGCTTCACGTCAGCGTTGACGCCGACCAGATCCAGGGCGGCGGATGGGCTGTAACCCCGGTTACGGTTGCCAGCTCTTCAGACAACTACGAAACCTCGATTGCGGGCGATTACATCGTCTTCCGTTCCGGCAAAGATATTCACTATATTGACACCCGAACGGCGTGGTCTGAAGAAACCGGTTACGTTACCATCAACGACATTACCCGCGACGGCGAAGCAACCGACGACGCGTACCTGACCGCACGTCAAATGAGCGATGGTTCCGTCCTGGTCGTCTGGTCGAAGCAGGATCCGAAGACGCTGCACTGGTCGCTGTACTACTACGTCATTGGAGAAGCCACTTCGGAAAGCGAAGGAACTCCGATTCCGTTCGCCTATTCCGATTACGACTACTACTCTCCGGTAATCGGCGACACCTGCATTTACTACTTCGTTGCTAATAAAGCAGGATCGTCAGTTGGTTCGCTGTACTCGCTGGATCTGGAAAGCATTCAGTATCCAGACGCTGGTACGAGTTTGATTGCCACCGGCAATATTCCGATTGATTCGCTTCACGTCAATCAGAATATTGACAAGAACGATTTCGCTGCCAAAGCCGACAGCATCGTCTTCACGCTTGACAATCAGGTTTACTACAAGGAAGGCGTTGGAACGACTGCTGCAACCTGCATCAGCGCGCCTGGCGTTAAATGCTACAACCCGGAAATTGACGGCGACTACATCGTTTGGGAAGAAGACGTTGCAGGCGTCAGCACCCGAAGACTGGTCATGTACACGATTTCTACGGGCGAGCAGATTACCATTCGTGAAACCCAGACTCTGGAAGTTCCCAGCAAGTATGGTCTCATGGAAGAAAAGGTATACACGACCAATAACGTCCGACCGAAGATCGACAACGGTATGATTGTTTGGGAAGGCGACGTCTACTCGCTTAACAAGGACAATCAGGCTGTCAAGACGACCGAAATCCTGCTGTACGACATTGCTTCCGAAGGAACGATGCAGCTTTCAGACGGTACGGGACGCAACGCGACCCCGTCCATCAACGGCTCGCTGATTTCCTGGGCGCATGAAGTTACCAAGGCTAACGGTCAGCTGGACAAGGAAATTGTCGCGTACGATTTGGATTCTCTGGAATCCTCGCTGATTACTCGACAGGGCAACGACTGGGATCCGCTGGTCTGCAATGAAAACATGATCATCTGGCGCGGCGAATCCAAGACGTCCGGCAGCTATGAACTGTATCTCGCCAACGTGGTTGAACCGTACTATGTGGCATACGTAGACGTTTGGGTTTACGGCGACACGATTGTCGAACCCGACGAATACTTCTACATGAACGTCAGCACGATGGAAGGCAACGTCATCGTTCACAACGATCAGACTCAGGTTTGGCTGCTCAACGACGACAGCAACGCTACTGACAAGGTTTCGATGGATTACGGCGACGCTCCGTCAACGTACAAAGTCACTTTGGAGAAGGACGGCGCGCGTCACGATGCTTCCGATTATAAACTGGGAGCTTCGATTACCTACGAAAAGACTGCCAACTCCAACTCCGACGCCACTGGCGACAAGGGCGACGACGGCGTTGCTGAACTGCAAGACCCGAACAAGGTCAAGACGTTTGTCTCTGGCATGGTTTACACCTTGACAGTTAGCGCGACGATTCCGGAAACGGACGCTGACGGCTCCGCTTATCTGGACGCCTGGATTGACTTCAACGGCGACGGTCTGTGGACTGACGATGAACGCATTGCCGATTCTACGGTTGTTGTCAACGGAGCAAACGAAATCACCTTCATGGTTCCGTACACATCGTACTCCGGCAATACATTCGCTCGATTCCGACTTTCGGACGAAGGCGGTCTGGATTCTGTCGGATACGCTGTTACCGGCGAAGTTGAAGACTACAAGGTTGCAGTTGCGAAGGCTAATCCAACCAACGCCAAGACGATGACGATTACCAGCAATGTCGCTGGCGAAGCGTACGAACTGAAGTTTATCAACGACGGTTCTCAGTTCATCGTTACAAAGACTGTCGGCGGAACTACCCAGTACGCGAAGTTTGCGTCTAACAAACTGACGTGGGTTGATACCGAGAACGCGTTGAACGTCAGCGCCTTCGATCTGATCAAGATTACCAATTCGACTGGCGACAGTACGTTCAAGTTCACCGGTCTGGACAGCGGAGAAGAAATCTACAAGCTCTATCAGAACAAGGGATTCATCTACTCCAACGGACTTAATGTCAACGTTTCCGGCATGGCGTTCATGGACGTCAATACCAAGGGCGGAACCGACAAGATTACGCTTCTTGGCTCCAACAGCCAGGACCTGTTCCAGGTTGGCGCCTCCAGCGCGACGGTTTCCAAGGTTGATGACGGAACGGTTTACTACAACGTAACCAACATTGATTCGACGGCAGTTGTTATGTGCTACGGTGAAACCGCTCAGAACGACAACGTTGAGATGTACACGGTTGAAGGCCGCTCGTCCAAGGCGGAATTCACCCGCAACGATCTGGTCATTTCCGACCTGACCGGCGGCGTGTATCGCAAGGCTCTTGGATTTAAGAACCTGGCAGCTTACGCGTCCAACGCTGACGACGAAGTTGTGTTCAACTACGTTACTGGCACAATCGACTTCACGGTTGATCCGATTGTCAATACCGACAAGGAGAACACCTTCTATCAGGAAGCCTACGGATTCAGCAATCCGGAAGCGAATGCGGTCAGCTCCTCGGCGAGAATTCGCATTTCGGCTCAGGAAGACGGCGAACTGGTTGTCAGCCCGACGCAGCTGGTCTTCACAGGCGTCGAAAAGACGATTACCGCGCAGGGATTCTCCAACGTCGAATTTGACGGCGCCGGACACAACGTCAGCGCGGCGATGTACGACTCCGAAGGCGACGATCTGGTAACCATGTACAAGAACAACGTCCAGATGAAGGGCGCCAATTACCTCAACGTTGTTAAGAACGTCAAGTTTGTCAACGCTTACTCGACCAGCGGCGACGACATCGCGAAGATTTACGACACTTCCGACGTCAACTACCTCTACGCGCAAGCGTACTCGACAACCATCTTCGACGCGAAGAAGACGTACAGCAATTCGGCAACCGGATTCAAGACGGTT
This sequence comes from uncultured Planctomycetota bacterium, assembly GCA_902770245.1. Taxonomy (GTDB): domain Bacteria; phylum Planctomycetota; class Planctomycetia; order Pirellulales; family Thermoguttaceae; genus RUG11551. The sequence goes on from CACXSS010000160.1 coordinate 5,409, forward strand.
CAGGCTTACGCGACCAGCGCTGGAAGCAAGGCGTTCATGTACGACTCGGTCGGCAACGACGTCCTCGTTTCGACCTCGACCTACACGGCGATGTCTGGCAAGTCCTACAGCAACAAGGTTTACGGATACTCAACGGTTAACGTTGCCAGCGTCAACGGCGGAAACGACGTTGCTCGCATGTACGACTCCGCTGTGGACGACGTCCTGTCTGCTGGAACGGACTGGGCGCAGATTGATTCCGCCGACCTCGGCATGACTCGTAAGGTTTCCAACTTCGGTCTGGTTGAAGCGGTTGCGACCAACGCCGGCGCCAAGACGGTTGCCAGTTCCAACAGCGCCAGAGATTACGTTCTCACCACCTACGGTTGGGATGACTAAACAGAAGAAAAGTTGTGAGTGATTCAGATGGAGTCAGGAAATAAAAATGAGGAGTTAGACGTTTTACAAACATCAGAAACAACTCCTCACTCCTCACTCCTCACTCCTCACTCGCTACCCATTTTTTATACAATAACCTTTTTTTTAATCGCCTTTATCCTGCTCAACGCAACCAGTAAGATGGTTCCGATGTGCTGGGATGAAGGCGATTCCTTTTGGCGGGCTGAACAGATTGAACGCTGGCTGGGGTTCAAGGAAGGACAAGAGGAACAGAAGCCGACAGCCGATTCTTTGCCGTACATTCGCTATTGTGAAGGGCATCCTGCTTTTTATGGGATTATAGCTGCGTCAGGAGATCTTTTGGGAAAAATTATACCGGGCGCCAACTGGCGAACGTTCTTTTTGCTCTTTTACGCCTTTGCGATAGCCGCAGTATTTGGAAAGCTGCTTCGGCGTTATCCGACAACCATTGCTCCAGCGTTTATTGCAGCAGCGAGCATGATTTTGATTCCCCGGCTATATTGTCACGCTCATTTTGCCGTCAACGATTCGATACTGACGTCCTGTTGGGTTTTGGCGTGGGTTTTCTTTACGGAAGAGGAAAAGCCGCGTTTGCTGTGGAAAGCGGTTCCGTTTGGCGTTTTCCTGGGCTTGGCGATGGCGTCGAAGTTCACCGGTTGGCTGGCGATACCCTGCTTTGCCGCAGTCTGGATATTTCATAGAAACCGTAACCTGTTTTTATATTTGCTGGTTGGATTTGTCGTTGCCGGGCTGACGTTTTACGCTGTTAATCCGCCGCTTTGGTTTAATCCGATTGACGGTATGAACGAGTTCTTTTCTCGCAATCTGGGGCGGGAAGAATCGTTTAATTTGACGGGATACTTTTTCGGACGTCTGTACAGCATCACGTATTCGCTGCCGTGGTACAATACTTTGGTTTGGGTTGCAATAACCATTCCCGTTGGGATTCTGGCGCTTGTCATTCTCGGCTTTATAGAGTTATGGCGCAGCCGCAAGACGCTTTTTTCTCAATGCCTGTTTTTTAACGCGATAATATTGCTTATCGTTCGGGCTCTTCCTCACGTACCAGCTCATGACAACGAACGTCTTTTTATTACATCGTTTGCTTTTCTGGCGATAATCGCCGGGTTGGGAACACAGACTTTATCAAGATTCCTTGAGCGTTTATCGGAACGCCGCCGTCGAGTTGTATTCAGTTCTCTTTTGATTGCGATTGTTCTGGGGTCTTTGAGTAGCTGGATTATATACGCTCCACACTGGTTATCGTACTATAATCTGACGGTTGGAGGGCTTCCTGGCGCGTATCGATTGGGGCTTGAGCCGACGTACTGGTGGACGGATCTGGACGACTCTGTTTTAAACTGGATTAACGAAAACAGCAATCCGGGAGAGAAAGTTCAGTTTCAACTTTGTTCCCGGTACAATCTCAATAAACTGATAAAGGATAAAAAACTGAGAGTTAATTACGCTTCCGACGCGCCAGGACAATATCGCTGGTACGTCATGCAGACGCGTCTGAGCGTGATGAGTGAACGAGACTGGCGTTTGGCTAAAACGCAAACGCCAGCGTATACAGCGTCGATTCCCTTTTCCGGTCCCGGTCCATGGAATTTGAACTCTGTCCCATTGATTCGCATTTACGAATTGAAAGAGAATGACAAAGTAAATGAAGAATAACAGGCAGAAAAAAAGAATAATGTATAAAAAATGGTTGTAACGAAATTCTTTTTAAAGTTCTTTGATAAACTCTTCAAACGACTTTACATGTAAAGCTGACTGAAACAACGTTTGCAGAGCTATCTTATCGCATTTTTCATTGATGGAATCTTGAATGTTTTGAGGAACCGTGCCCAAGCGTTCAGCCAGAATTTGAATGATGTTGTTTTTTAATCCTTGAATCAATCCCTGTTCGATACCTTGTTCGATACCCTGTTCGATTCCTTGTTCGATA
>CACXSS010000161.1 GCA_902770245.1 uncultured Planctomycetota bacterium
AATTCAGCGAAGCGACACCGACCGACGGGAATTTTATAACACCCGATTTATAGTTAAATTTCCACCCTTTTTTAGTCCAAAATTGGGTCAATTACCAAAGTTTTTTGGGAGAAAAAGTGAGGTTGGCGAGTTAGGAGTTGGCGTAGACGCCCTTAAAAATCTCACGCAAAGTTCGCCAAGTTCGCAAAGTTATCAATTGGTGGTCGCTTGCGGCGGAAGCCTCCAAAAATCTCTTTCGCAGAATAGCCCGCCCGACCCGCTGGTTCGCGGACATTCTGTCCGCCAAAGAATTTTAAGCCGCAAAGAACGCAAAGTTCGCAAAGTAATGAAAGGCGGTAACGGAGCGAACGCAGTGAGCGGAATTACGCAGTTCGCCGAAGGCGAACCAAAACGTTTGAAGGGGGAAATACCGTATTGCGTAAGCCGAAAACGCCCCCTGGATGTAGCCCGTCCCCGGGCTACAACTTGACGGCGGAGCCGTCAAGCTATTTTTCCTTTTGCGGACTGACGTCCGCGATCCAGAATGGTTTTCGGCTGCGTCGTTTTGGTATGCACGCATCGAACAAAGCGTAATTCCGCTCCCGTTGGTCGCTTCATTACAGCCTTCCATTTTCTTGACGGCAAGCAGTCAAGGACAAAGCAACGGCAAGCCGTCGCACTCCACATAAATTTCTCTTCTGCCCCTCTTTTTTATTTTCAAACTCTCTGCTATAATATCAGCGTTGGGAATTGGGAAGTCCATACTTACTATTCCCTATTCCCTAATCCCTACTCCCTTACCTTTACTCATTCAACAGTCATGCAGAATTTTACGTATCAGAACACAGTTAAAATCGTTTTTGGACGCGATACGATCAAACAGATTGGTCAGGAGGCGTCGACTTTCGGCAAAAAGGCGCTGCTGGTCTACGGACACGGCTCCGTTAAAAAGAACGGTCTTTACGACGCGGTTGTCGACTCGCTCAAGGCAGCGGGGCTGGAATTCGTGGAATATTCCGGCGTCAGCCCAAACCCGCGCTTGTCGCACGCTCAGGCGGGAGCCGACTTGGCGAAACAGGAAAACGTTGACCTCATCGTCGCGCTGGGCGGCGGAAGCGTTATCGACGAATCCAAGGCGATCGCGCTGGGCGCTCTTTACGACGGCTCAGTGTGGGATTTCTATTCCGGCAAGACGCCCGCGGAAAAGGCGCTGCCGATTTGCGACGTTCTGACCGTTGCTGCAACCGGCACTGAAATGAACGGAGGGACGGTTATCACCAACGAAGAAACCAAGCAGAAGTTCGGGCTTATCGTTCCGTGTCTCATGCCGAAGGTGTCCATTCTCGACCCGACTGCCACGTTCTCGCTGGGCGCGAAGTACACTGCGTTTGCCGGCGTCGATATTTTCGCCCATATCGTTGAAGGGTACATTACCAACTCTGACCCGGAAACGCCCATTCAGGACGTCTATGCCGAAGGACTCATGCGAACGGTTATGGAATACACCGCCCGATGCGTCGCCAACGGAACGGACTACGACGCTCGCGCCAACATGATGTGGGCGTCCACGATGGCGTGGAACGGGCAGCTGCTGGCAGGGGTTGAAAACGCCGCATATCCCGCTCACCTGATCGGTCATTCGATGTCCTGTCTGTACGACACCGCCCACGGCGCGTCGCTGTCGGTTGCAATGCCGTGCTGGATGAGAAAAGTCAAAGACCTCTACAAGCGCCGTCTGGTTCAGTTCGCCCGCAACGTCATGGGCGTAACCTTCAAAGACGAAGACGAAGCGATAGAACAGGGCGTCGCCCGGCTGGAAAAGTGGTACGAGAGCATCGGCGCGCCCATCACGTTCACCCAGGCAGACTTGCCGCTCGACGCGTTCGACAAGATCGTCGACAACATCGCATTCTGCGCTCCGTCCTGGGGTTTGAACATGTACACGCGCGATTTCGTCGCCGATTTGCTCAAACCGGCAGCTAAGTAGAGCGAATTCGTATAACGCAAAGTTGGTCGATCATTTATCTGCCATTTCAGATTTCTGTTTGAGACAATATTGGAATCGCGGCCGTCTGACAGCCGCGATTCCGTGCATTGGCAGAGAACTCCAGTTACTATAAAACTCGGTTACGCTGGAGCAAGGATTTCAGAGTAACGTTACTTCTTCTGTTAGAAAAAGCTTTTATGATTCTATTGCTCGTCTTTAGCGCTTTCGATATCTTTCAGTAATTCCTTTGCACGGAAATGTCCTTTTTTAGCCGCTTTGCGAAGAAGTTCAATTCCTTTTGCTTTGTCCTTTGGCACGAGTTCGCCGCTATAATAGAACCAGCCTAACGCAGCAATAGCGTCAAGATCGCCTTGATCTGCCGCTTTGTTAAGAAGTTCAATCCCCTTCGTCTGATCAACAGGAACGCCTTCGCCTCGGAGATAGCATACTCCTAATGCCGTGATAGCCTTTAATTCACCTTGGTCTGCTGCTTTTTGGAACCACTTAAAGCCTTCTTCTAAATTCATCTCGATTCCTTTTCCTGTTATATAGGCGAACCCCAATTCCAATTGGGCTTTGGGGAATCCCTGCTCTGCCGCCTTTTGAATCCATTTTACAGCTTCTTCAATATTTTCCGGTACGCCTACACCAAGACTATAACAATCTCCCAGATAGTATTGAGCCGTTGGATCGCCTTGTTGAGCCGCTTTAAGATACCATTCCACAGCTTTTTCATAGTCTTGCTTTACGCCGTCGCCGTTATAATAACAGGCGGCAAGTTCGCATTGCGCTCTTGAATGTCCTTTTTCAGCCGCTTTGCGAAGGTATTTTACCGCCTTTGTAAAGTCTTGCTTTACGCCAATGCCTTGTAGATAGCACACTCCTAACGCCGCAATAGCGTCAAGTTCCCCTTGTTTAGCCGCATTCTTGAACCACTTGATGCCTTCTTTTTTGTTCATCTTGACCCCAGCGCCCAACATATAGGCGCTTCCCAGGCTAAATTGAGCGTTAGCCAATCCCTGCTGAGCCGCCTTTGTCCACCATTTGACAGCTTCTTTTGCATTTTGAGGTACGCCTTGTCCTTCCATATAGCACAAACCGAGCATGTTTTGCCCCATGGGTTCACCCTTTTCCGCCGCCTTGAGATACCATTTCACCGCTTCCGCTTTATTTTCAGCAACTCCGGTTCCGTAATAATAACAATCGCCAATATTGACTTGAGCGACTATATTTCCTTTTTTCGCCGCGTTACGATACCATTGCGCCGCTTCTGCTTTGTTTTCCTGAACGCCTTTGCCATTAAAATAGCAGTACCCAAGCATGCGCTGCGCGTCCGCAAATCCCTGCTCTGCAGATTTACGATACCATTCCACAGCCTTCGCATAATCTTGCTTAACGCCCTCGCCATTGTAAAAACATGAGCCGTAAAAATACTGCGCCTCTAAATGTCCCAGTTCTGCCGCCTGACGATATAACGCCACGACTTTATCGACGTCTTCCGGTTTGCCGTCATCGTTACAAAGCTTTTGCGCCTGCTGGAAAAGAGCTTCCGCCTGTTCAGATGCAGAATCGTCGGCAAAGCATTTGTTGGAAAGGGAACACGGAACGCTGCTGCAAAGAAACGCAGCGGCAATCGTTACAACAAAAACGACAGATGTGTGGATAATTTTGGCTTTCATGACAGTGTGAAAAGAAAAAAAGTGAATAAACAGATCATTCCAATACTGTTATTATAACAAGTCCAAAAGAGAAATGCAAGAGCGCGGCAGAGATTTTTTTCAAAAAAACAGATTTATCCGGCAAGTTGGCGCCTGTAAGCAAAAATATGGTTGATTGAGAGTCAAATCCGTGAACGGACATAAAAACCATCTGGAACCAACTTACCGGAGGAACCTAATATTTCTAATGCACCTCTGTTGGGTTTTCCAGTTCTTTCAGGATTGATTGGGCGCCTTTATTTCCTTTCTGAGCCGCTTTGCGTAACAGTTCGATTCCTTTCGCTCTGTCTTCTGGAACGCCGTCGCCATCAATATAGCACAGCCCTAACGCCGCTATTGCATCCAGGTTCTCTTGATCAGCCGCTTTGCGAAGCCACTTAATGCCTTCGGCTTTATTCATTTCAACGCCAGTTCCCGTTAAATATAAAGAACCCAAACTGAATTGAGCGCTGGGCAATCCCTGTTGAGCAGCCTTCTTCCACCATTTAAACGCCTCTTTTTCATTTGGGGAATCGCCTTCAAACATATAGTGCAAGCCAAGCATGTCTTGCGCCAGAGCTTCGCCATTTTCAGCCGCCTTGAGATACCATTTTACACTCTCTTCTTTGTCAACGGGAACGCCTATGCCATAGTAATAGCTGTCGCCCATAAATAATTGAGCGATTGAACGTCCGTTTTCAGCCGCTTCGCGAAGATATTGAATCGCTTTGGCGTCGTCCTGAGCAACGCCTACGCCTCGGCGATAGCAAACTCCTAACGCCTCGATAGCGTCAATATCTCCTTGTTCAGCCGCTTTCTGGAACCATCGGACGCCTTCCTCTTTATCCAACGGAACTCCAGTTCCTGTCATACAAGCGTTTCCCATATTAAATTGAGCGTTAGCCAATCCCATTTGAGCCGCCTTTTCCCACAATTCAACAGCGGACTTTACGTCCTTCTGTACGCCCTGCCCTTCCATATAGCACATGCCGAGCATGTTCTGCCCCATGGGTTCGTCTTTTTCTGCCGCTTTGCGATACCATTTAACCGCTTCTTCTTTGTTGACGGGAACGCTAACGCCGTTAAAATAACAATCGCCAAGATTGACTTGAGCAAGCGAGTGCCCTTGGTCAGCCGCTTTACGATACAATTTTACCGCTTCTGCTTTGTTTTCCTCAATGCCGTCGCCATAAAAATAACAAAACCCCAGCATGTACTGAGCGTCAGCAAAACCCTGTTCTGCAGATTTCCGAAACCATTCAACCGCCTTTTTGACGTCTTGCGTTACGCCCTCGCCATTAAAAAAGCACGAGCCGTAAGTAAACTGCGCCTTGGGATGCCCCAGTTCCGCTGCCTGCCGATACAAATCAACGGCTTTTTCTTCGTCTTCAGGAACGCCGTACTCGTCAAGAAGACTTTGAGCCTGCTGATAAATTGCTTCCGCTTCTTCAGAAGCGCCGTCGGCGAAACATTGATTAAAAAGGGACGTCTGCGCGCCGCTGAACAGCGCGGCTGCTGCAAACGTTACAACAAAAACGATGAATGTGTAAAGTGTTCGGGTGTTCATGGAAGTTAGAAATTAAAAGGTGAATAAACAATTCATTCCAATACTGTTATTATAACCACTTGAAAAGAAAATACAAGGGCGAGATAGAAAATAATGGCTCATCCGACAAGTTGTTAAATAACATCTTTAGCAGTTCGCCTTATAAATTAAGCCGCAAAGAACGCAAAGGACGCATAGTCCTCTTTAAAACTTTGCGAACTTTGCGAACTTCGCGTGAGTTTTTCCGGGGGCTAACTCACCCCGACTTGCCAAAATCCGTAAACGGACTGACCTTGAAAATGCCAACGATTTTATTTCCCCGCCAGTATCTTTTGCGCTGCGGCGGAACCAACGCCTAAGACGTCAACGCCAGTTTGACTTGTCAGGACAACGTCCAGAGCGGAAACGACGGCGAGGATGTCTGTTACATCGACCATGCCCATGTTGGAGATTCTAAACGCTCTGCCCTTCCAGTCGCCTTGCGCGCCGGCGAGTTTCAAGCCGTAGCTCAGTTCCAGTTCCTTGAGCAGTTCTTTGACGTTGACGGCGTCCGGAACGTGAATCACCGTCAGCGTGTCGGCAGAACGTTCAGCAACGATTCGGATTCCGTCAATGCGCTCTCCCCAAGCGGCGACGGCAGCGCGAACCATCTGCGCTTTTGTAACGTTTTCCGCCCAGACGGCTTCCATGGACTCGTCCAGCAGGATTCGGACGCTTTCGTCCATCGCCTCAATGAGCGACCGCGCCGGGGTAAACGGGGCGCCCTGCGTCTTTTCCCAGTTGAGGTACTTGAGCAGATCAAGATAAAAGACGCGCCGATTGGGCGTCGATTCCATAACCGATTTCGCTTTCGGACTGACGGCGACAACCGACAGACCCGGCGGGGTCATGAGAGCTTTTTGCGACCCGACCGCCAGCAGGTCAACGTGCCAGTCGTCCGTCCAGAGTTCGACCGCGCCAGCGCCGCTGATGCCGTCGACAACCCAAAGCGCGTTCGTCTGAGCGACAACCTGACCGATGCCGGCGATGTCGTGCTCAACGCCGGTTGACGTTTCGACGAGCGTTCCGTAAACCGCCTTGATTTGCGGGTTATCGTCCAGATACTCTTTGACCTTTTCCGGCTTGAACAGTTCGCCCCACGGGACTTCGTACCGAATCGCCGTCCCGCCGTAGCGTTCGACCAGGTCCGCCCAGCGTTCTGCGAACTTACCGCTGTACAGAACCAACGCGACGTCGCCGGGAACGATAACGTTGGAAACGCAGGCGTCCATGGCGGAGGTCCCGCTGCCCTGTAACACGGCAATAGAAGAGCGCTCTGTTTTGAAAACCTGTTTCAGGTTCTGAGTAACGCGTTCCAAAACAGCGGTGAAGTCGGCTGTGCGATGGTGCCGCACCTGTCGACCCAGTTTCTGCAGCGACGATTCCGGAACCGGCGTCGGTCCCGGCGTGAGCATTCGGTAATTAAGCATGGTAAAATTCTAAGAGAAAGAGACTCTTCCTAATTATATTTAACACGAAAAACACGAAATAAGCGAAAATTACGAAAAAATTTTTGATGTTAATCATTTCGTTCTTTTTCGTGTATTTCGTGTTTAAAAACTCGTGTTAAAAAACGTCCGATTTACTCGATGTCGCTTTTCAGCGCGTGATGACCGCGGGTCATGGCGATGCGACCGGTTCGAACCAGTTCGATAATCCCGAACGGGCGGAGGACGTCAATGAACGACTCGATTTTCTTTTCCTGACCGGAAATTTCAATAATCAGGGAATCAATGCTCAGGTCGACGATTTTACCGCGGAAGATATTGACCAGCTCGATGATTTCCGAGCGTTTTTCGGGCGCAGCCTGAACTTTGACCAGCATCAGGTCGCGTTCAAGATAGTCCGTCTGGCTGATGTCGTCGACGCCAACGACGGTAACGACTTTCCGAAGCTGGGCGCTGACCTGATCCAAAACCGCCTCGTCTCCGACGACGACGAACGTCATGCGGGACAAGTCCGGGTTCTCGGTTTCGCCCACTGCCAGCGAGTTGATGTTGTATCCCCGGGACGCCAGCATGCCGGAAATGTGCGACAGGACGCCGGGAACGTTCTGAACCAAAGCCGATACGATATGTTTTTCTGTTTCGTTGTACATGGTAGTAAATATAAAACGTTGGATGCTTTAACGCAAGCCAATTATTCTGCTTTCCAATAACGACTCCCCTATTATACGGGATTTATTCAATTTGTAAAGGGATATGGAATAAGACGCTGATGTTCGCTTGCGGCGGAAGCCTCCAAAGATTCTTTGTACGTGGGAAGCCCCTCTGTCCCGCTGGTTCGCGGACATTCTGTCCGCAAAAGATTTTTTAGCCGCAAAGAACGCAAAGATCGCAAAGAAATGGAAGGCGGTAATGAAGTGAGCGAAGCGAACGCAGTTACGCTTAGGCGAGCCACGGGTTAACACAAACTTTCTTTCATTTCTTCGTGTTCTTTGTGGTTAAAATTTTGGCGGGCTATCGCCCGCCTTGAAAAAACTTTCGGTCGCCAGCAAGCTGGCG
>CACXSS010000162.1:0-7737 GCA_902770245.1 uncultured Planctomycetota bacterium
CGCGGAAGCGTACATTCGCCGCCGCGCGCTGCGTCATTTGGATAAAGGACGAATCATCATTCTCGTCGCCGGAACCGGCAGCCCGTTCGTTACGACGGACACCGCCGCGGCTCAGCGAGCGCTGGAACTCGACGCAGACATTCTCCTTAAAGCAACTCGCGTTGACGGCGTCTTTACCGCCGACCCGGAAAAGGATCCCAACGCCAAACTGTACGACAAGCTCACCTATACGGAAGTCCGTCAGCAAAACCTGCGCGTCATGGATCAGGAAGCTATCAGCAAATGCATGGAATACGCCATGCCGATTCGCGTTTTCAACTTCAAGGTTGACGGCAACATCGAACGCGCCGTAGCGGGCGAAGACGTTGGAACGCTGATTACAAAATAGAGCTAAGTTTTAAGTGGTCCGTGGTAAGGACGCAAGCGAGGTTCATACTCTCAACTTACCACTTGCCACTTACCACTAACCACTTTTATTAAGGAAATTCATTATGTCAGAGGAAATTGTACTCGATGCCGAAGAACGCATGGAAAGCTCAATCGCGCATCTGAAAGAAAACCTGAACGGCATTCGCACCGGTCGCGCCAACCCGGGTCTGGTTGACTCGTTAAACGTCAATGTCGCTTCCTACGGCGGGTCAGATATGACGCTCAAGTCGCTGGCAACCGTTTCCGTTCCAGAACCGTCGCAAATATTGATTCGTCCTTTTGACGTCGGCACGCTCAAGGACATCGAAAAGGCGATTATCAACTCCAACCTCGGATACGCGCCCAACAACGACGGTCGCGTTATTCGTCTTAACATTCCGGCTTTGTCAACGGAAGTTCGTAAAAAGATGTGCACGCGAATCAAGGAATTTTGCGAATCGTGCAAAGTCGCCATGAGAAACGTTCGCCGAGACGCCAACAAGGCTCTTGATCAGAAGGAAAAGGACAAGCTCATTTCCGAAGACGAACGCGATTCCGCAAAGGAAACGATTCAGAAATCGCTGAAAAAGTTCGAAGAAAAAGCTGACGAACTGGCAAAGGCGAGAGAAAAAGACGTTATGGAATGATATTCCCGTTTTAGACGTGTCAATGCGAAAGTGGCGGAATTGGCAGACGCGCTGGATTTAGGTTCCAGTGGGAAACCGTAGGGGTTCAAGTCCCCTCTTTCGCAATTTGCAGCGCATAGTTTTCTCTATGCGTTTTTTTACACCCGGGTGAAAGTAATTATTTATTGCGAAGATATACAATCATGTTATAATTATTTTTTGAACGCAGAGTACGCGAACTCCTCGCAGAGAGCGCAGAAGCAAGCGTCCATGTGTCATCTACGCCCGATTCTCGGGCTATGACACGATGTCCGCTTGCGATTTTAAAAAATAATTAATCGGGCGGGAATCGTGGCGTAGACAACGAAGTTGGCGTCGTCGCCACATTCCCTGCCCGTCTCTGCGTATTCTGCGAGTAGTCTGCGGTTTCTGCGTTCTTTCTAACAATTATACAAGAAATATTTATATCACCCGTTACATCCATTATCCCATCATCCTGCCCTTGACGACAGACTTTCATTGTCATCTCTACGAACTGATTTTTGACGCTGACCGGGACGAGGTTATCGCCCGAGCCAAGGCGGTCGGCGTAACGCGATTCTGCTGCGACGCCAGCAAAGAATCCGATTGGACGCTTATTGAAAAGCTGTATAAGCGCTACGGCGCAGAAACGATTCGCCCCGGATTTGGAATTCACCCGTGGTTTGCAGACGCCGCTCTGCCCGGCTGGCAGGAACGGCTTGTTGAGAAACTCTATCAGTATCCAGACGCCGTCGTGGCAGAAATCGGCGTTGACTGGATTCGGCGCACGCACGTCCCGTTTGACGTCCAGACGAAAACTTTTTTGGAACAGATGGAAATCGCCCGAAATCTGAATCGAAGCGTAACAATTCACTGCGTTCGCGCCTGGGATAAAATGCCGGCTCTGTTTAACGAATTTGGGAAATTTTCTCCTGAAATTACGCTTCATTCGTTCAGCGGCTCCATTCTCGACGCTCAATGGTTTTTGTCACGTTACAATGCGTTCTTTTCTTTTGGCGTTGAAATCCAATCCGGTAAAAGGGAATCGTTAATGCAAACGTACAAATTTCTCCTCGACAACGCGCCGCAGAGAATACGCTTTGAATCCGACAGCCCATACATGCCTTTAATCAAAGGAACGAGAAACGAGCCGTCAAATATAATTTCCTATATATAAAACTGCGGGAACCCGCAATTCAATCCAAATAAAATATACTTCATATAGAAACTTTAATTAATTTTTCACAAGATATAGTTTTATCCTTCACAAACGCATTTTAACCGCTAGAATTCATACAGCTTGCAAATCAGACGTTTAACGCGTCGCATTAGAAGGAGAAGAAACAGGATAATAGAACAATTCAATTCGTTTTATCAAACAAACAGGTCGCCTAAAAGAGAAGGAGCTTTTTAGGCGCGCCGGCAGATAAAAGTGCGCTTTGTTTTATGTCCTGTTTCAGGTCAGTGAATAATCGCTGGAAAGGAATTCCGTTGCTATGTGCGCTAAACCGATGATTGGTCTGAACATGGATTATCGTCCCTCTCGAAATGAAAATCCTGCTTTCAGTTTTCTGTGTTCTGGATATTACGATTCTCTTATTCGCTGTGGAGCGATTCCCGTTGTAGTTCCGCCTCTTGACAACGAAACCGATCTCGAACAGGTTCTCAATTCGCTTGACGCTTTTGTAATGGTCGGAGGAGAAGATCTTGATCCCAATCTGCAGGGATACGAATCTCATCCCACCGTTCGCAAAATGGACAGACGCCGCGAAATGTTTGACCGCATGCTCATTGCGGAGATTTCTCATCGTAAAATGCCGTTGCTGGCTATCGGCGCTGGAATGCAGCTGCTTAACGTTCATGAAGGCGGCTCTCTTTACTTCGACATTTCAGAAGACATCCCCAAAGCTCTGCCTCACATGTGCAAGGGAAGCCTTCTCAACCGCCACGCTTTGATTATCAAACAAGGCTCGTTTATGGAAACCATCTATGGCGACAGCGACATCCGCGTCAACAGCCGTCATCACCAGTGCATTTGCGACGTTGCAGAAAATTTTGAAGCAACCGGCTGGTGCCCTGGCGATAACGTTATCGAAGTCATTGAATCGCGAGATCCAAACTGGTTTGCTGTTGGAACTCAGTTCCACCCCGAATGCAGCAAGACCGCTACGGCGTTGGACATGAGAATCTTTGAAGAATTCATTGCCAATATTACCGGCGAAGTTTACTCCAGCGCCGTTCTTATCTGAAGCAAACAAGCAACGTCAATCGTCGAACAGGTTTAGCGGTAATTCAGAATGAAAGCTTTTTTCTGTCTTACCGCTAAAACCGGGCGCTTTCTGACAGTTTGCTTGAAAGCTGAAGTTCGTTTTTGATTATTGTCTATAAAGCAGAAGTATACAAAAAAACTCCCTGGAGAACAATCCAGGGAGTTCATTAGTCATTATCAAGAGAATAAACTAATTCTCTTCAGCTGCTGGGGCGTCTCCATCGGCAGGCGCATCGCCGTCAGCTGGAACGGGACCGCCGTCTGAACCGTTACTGAGCGCTTCCAGCTGAGCCATCCATTTTTCGGCTTCTGCTTTAACGCTGTCTGACAAGGTTGGTTTGTTCAGGAGTTTTTTCAAAGACGCAATAAGTGGTTCGCAGCGCTTTTTGAGAGCGTCTGGAGAAAGCGTGTTGGAAGTCGCCTTAAACTTTTTGATGTTCGCAATCTGCTTAGCCAATTCTGCAACGTTTTTATCAGCTTGAAGCGGCTTGAGAATTTCGTTAACGGATTCTTCTCCCGGCATTCCCTTTACCGATTTACTGAGCATGTTGAGAATGTCATAATATGCGGCGGGTTCTGCTTTTGCTTTTTCGAGGATTTCCGGCAATTTTGTGGCAAGATACTCGTCAATCGCCATTTTAACGGATTCCTGAGAGCCGGAAGCGTCCGGATTCTTATTGATGCTCGCTTCAATCTTCATGTATGGACCTTTCCACGGTTTTCCCGGTTCAAAGAAGCCGTAGTATTCCACTTCCTTTCCGACCAAATTCATGCCTTCCAATGGGTGCTTGACAGGCAGACTTTTCATGCGTTTTAGCATCATTGCGCCAGGAATGGAATGTTGAAGAGTAAGGTAGACTTCTTTGACTGTTCCAGAGCCGAGAACCTGTCCATCAGCGTCCAAAAGCACAAAAGAGCACTGATTTGCCTTTGGCATTTCCGCCTGACAAAGCAGGTTTACATACACGGGAAACATCGGACGACATTGACGAATCACGTTCATTGCGGAGGCGTTATCCGTTCCAACGTAACTGCCTGCGACCGTAAAAACGCCTGATTTGCTTAACTGCATTTGCAGTTTGTTCAGATTCTGAAATGTAGACGTAATTTCCTGAACACGACGAGGATCCGGACGGTTGCCTTCGCCTAAAGTCCAATAATACAACAGAACGATTTTGCCATCGTAATAAGATGGATCCAGCTTTCTGGGATAAACGGGATCCATGTCGTAATTAATAGTGGGTTTTTCTGCTGCAATCGCAAAGGGCAGAAGCAGCAATAACAACGCAAATGACAAAAAGAAAGCGGATTGTTTCATAATAACGTTTGGGGTTAATGAATTTGTAACAGCCAGGAGTGAAACGTTAACGCGAAGCGTTCCGCAACGTTCACTCTCATAACTCCAATATTAATTCATCTCACGACAAATTTCAAGTCCCCGCAGGGATTTTTTTATAAAAATTGGGAAAATGTCAGTTTTCAAAAACCTGAAGAGCGATTTCGATTTTCCCGAACGGAGCGTTGACCTGAACGCCTTGAACATACGGACGAATCATCTCGATGGATTCTTTGGCAATCGCAACGCCTTCCGCCAGCTGACCTTCGCGGGTTTCCTGAGCTTCCATTCTGTCCATGATAGACTGGGGAATTTCGACGCCCGGCACCTCATTTTGGAGGAAGGACGCGTTGCGGAAACTCGCCAGGGGCCAAATGCCGGCAACGACCGGCAATCCGGTGGATTTGATCTGTTCCAGCATCGACAGGAGCGCTTCCGGGTCAAAAACGGGCTGAGTAAAAATGAAATTCGCGCCTGCCTCGGCTTTCATGAACAGACGTTCGACTTCGCGCTTTTTATCTAACGCCGTTGGGTCAAGACCGACGCCAATGGCGGCGCGAGTCGGCGGCGTAATCGCCTGACCGCCCAGGTCGATGCCCTGATTGAGACGTTTCTGAATTCCAACCGCCCCGATGGAGTCCGTATCGAAAACGCCGGTGGCGTCTGGATACTCTCCCAGCTTGGGCGGGTCGCCGGTAATAAAGAGCAGGTTCGTAATATTGCACGCGGCGCACGCCAGCAAGTCCGCCTGAATGCCGATGAGGTTTTTATCACGGCAGCAGCAATGCAGAATCGCTTCCATGCGGGCTTCTTTTTGAATTCGGTCGGCTGTAATCAGCGGAGAGATTTTGCTTGACGCCCGGGGACCGTCTGGAATGTTGACGCAGTCGACGCCCGCCTGATACAGCGTTCGGCATTTTTGAATTGTCCCGGATAAATCGTAACCTCTCGGCGGAACGAGTTCGACGCTGGTAACCCACTGTCCTGTTGCCAGCTTATGAGCGAATCGCGACCGGTTAATCAGCGGGACTTCTTCCTGCGGCTGAGCTGCCGCGGCGGCAGTGAAAATGTGCTTGCTCTTTTGCGCTCTTGCCAACGGCTTGATAGCGTCAGCAGCGTTTTTGATGTGCGCCGGACCGATTCCGCAGCATCCGCCGATAGCCGAAGCTCCACAGTTGACGTAACGCTGAGCGTAAGTCGTGAAGTATTCCGGCGTCGACATGTTGAAATAGCGGTTTTCAACGCTCTTCGGAATTCCAGCGTTCGGCTGAACGATAAGCGGCTTTTTGACAACGTTAATTACGCGTTCGACCGATTCCAGCATCCCGTCCGGTCCCTGACCGCAGTTCAAGCCCCAGGCGAAGGGCTGATGCGGGTACTTCTTTTCGTCGTCCAGACAAGCGACGACGGACTCAACCGTCTCTCCGGAAATCGTCTCGCAGTTTTTAACCGGAGCAAACGAAATCGCGTACGGGAACGCGTTCCCTTCCTGCGCCAGCTTCTGCATAGCCAGAGCCGCAAACTCAATGGCGGTAATATGCGGCAAGGTTTCAAAAAGAATGAAATCGCAGCCCGCCTCGATCAGCGGCTGAACCTGTTCCAGAATCAATTCGACCGGGTTGTCCGCATAGCTCAGCAGCGGGCCGACGTCGCCAGCCACCCAGGCGGAACTGTTGCGCTGAGCAATTGCCTCGCGGGCGATTTCCACGCCGGCTTTGTTGATAACGGCGGTTTTATCGCGCAAGCCGTACTTTTCCAGAGACAGCGGATTTGCCCCGTAAGTATTGGTTGTAATAACTTCTGCTCCAGCATCGAGATACTCGTTCTCAATCTGGGAAATGAGCTTTTTATCCGTCAGATTGAGTTCTTCGTAGCAACGATTGGTAAAAATGCCGCGAGAGTACAGTTCCGTACCTGTCGCGCCGTCAAATATAATCAGCGTATCTTTAATAACGTCAGTAATCTTTTGCTGTGCCATAAATTTTTAGGGAGGGAATAGGGAGTAGACAGTAGTGTGGCGCAAGCGACCAACGGGAGCGAATATAATACGTTTCGCGCGGTAGCGCGGATTGGGAGCGGCGCCTCGCCGCCTCGCAACTATTCCCTATATTTTATTCTATATTTAACTTTTGTCAAAGCCGTTTAATCCCGGAATAACAAAAAAACAAATTATTTTTTAAAAAAATTGAGAATCCCCTTGAAATTTCTCCCGGAGGGAAGTATAATTAATAAATAAGTATAAAGTTTTAGACAATAGTCCGTAGGCAGTAGTACGCAAGCGTCTGATGTCTTTGGTTCGCCTAACGGCGAATGCGTAATTTCGCTCCCGATGGTCGCTTCATTACCGCCTTTCATCCATTCCCTACTCCCTATCCAACAACTTCCATGCCAGTATCCGTACACGATTTACCGTCATTGGTTCAGAATTTTCAAGCTGATTTTACGAAGATTGAAACCGAGCTTTCCAAATACGTATTGGGTCAGCCGGAGGCGATTCGCTGCGCCTTAACCGCTCTTTTCTGCGGCGGACACATTTTACTCGAAGGCGCGCCGGGCGTCGGAAAGACCTGGCTGGCTCGCTGTCTGGGAGACGTTTTTGACGCTCACTCCAGCCGAATCCCGTTTACCCCCGACCTCATGCCGGCGGATATTATCGGGTCGTACGTCATTATGGAAGAGCAAGGACGGCGAACTTTTGAGTTCCAGCGCGGTCCGATTTTCGGGAATTTCATTCTGGCTGACCAGATCAACCGCGCCATGCCCAAGACGCAGTCCGCCTTGCTGGAAGCGATGGAGTCCGGACAGGTAACCGTCTCGACAGAATCCTTCAAGATGGAGTCCCCGTTCATGGTCATGGCAACGCAAAATCCGCTGGAAATGGAAGGAACGTTCCCGCTGCCGGAATCGCAGGTGGACAGATTCTTCTACAAAATCAAAATGGATCTGCCCAACGAAGAGGGCATGCTGAAAATCGCCATGAACGCGACCAGTACCGAAAAGCTCAAGCCCGCCAAGGTCTGCGACGCCAGCCGTCTGTCGAAGCTCAAGGAAATGGTTCGCGCTGTTACAATTTCCAG
>CACXSS010000162.1:7761-8848 GCA_902770245.1 uncultured Planctomycetota bacterium
TGTTACAATTTCCAGCGACCTGGTTGCCAGCGTCGTCAAAGCGGCGGTTGCAACAAATCCGCAATCGTCCAACTCCAAACAGATCAAACAGTACGTCCGTTACGGCGTCGGTCCCCGAGGCGTTAATGCCGCCGTTATGGGAGCGAAGTTCAACGCCCTGGTTGAAGGGCGCGTCGACTGCACAAAAGCCGACGTCAAAGCCGCAATTCTCCCGGCGTTCCGACATCGCATTTTCCTCAATTACGAGGGCGTTGCGGAGATGATAAACACGGATACATTGATTGAGTATTAATTTATTTTGCGAGTGCATAGTGCGTAGTGCATAGTGCATAGTGAGAGTAGCGCTTGCGTCCTATGCACTAGTACTATGCACTAAGTACTATACCTAATCCCATGAAACGCCTTTTCCTTCTGCCGATTTTGCTGGTCTTATCCAGCGTTTGCTGGGCTGACAGCCGTTCCGAAAACGAGCCGTACGTCCCATCCAATACAGAAAATCCGCCTGCTGCGGCTCCTGTCAAGCCAAAGACAAAGAGTTCCGTCATTCCCAATTTAAAGGGAGAGGAATTGAAGGATTATGGTAAGCTGCTTCTCAAAAAATGGGCGAGAGTTCGCGATAAGGGCGACGAAGACGCTTGTCGTCAAGCGGCGCGAGAGTATATCGGCGTAATTTTGGCAATGGCAAAAGACGACCAAATGGACGTCAATTCCAAAAGATTTTTAGACGACCAGATCAAAACGCGCCTTCGTTCTCTCAAAGCGACGATCGGCGCGTATAACAAACAGCGGCGCATGGCTCGTTTGGCTGCGGAAAAAGAGGCGAAAAAGGCTGCCGGGATTCCGATTCGTCCGCAGTCGATTAAACCGCGTAAAAACAACAATCAAAACAACGACGGCATCCTGGCTCAACAGGGCGATTTCGCCAACATTCTCGGCGAAAACGCCAAAACGTCCAACTACGAAAAAGAGGGCGAGGAGCTGGTCGAGCTGATCCAGAAAACCGTTTGCATCGACACGTGGGAAATCCAGGCCGACATGGCGAACGGTGCCTGCTGGGGCATCTTCGAGAAGGGCGCGGACTACGCGA
>CACXSS010000163.1 GCA_902770245.1 uncultured Planctomycetota bacterium
GAAACAGAGTTCAAAATGCAATCTGGTAAAGCTGCTGGGCAACCACGAAGACATGCTCTATCAGATTCTCACCGACGACATGGCGGCGCTGTGCAATACGGAAGACTGGCTTTCCTGGGGCGGGCTGCAGACGCTTCAATCCTTCGGCGTCCGGCGGCCGAACGAGCTGCCCAAGTGGGTTTTGGAATTCCTCAAGGAATGTCAGCCGTACTACGAAACCGCCGATTGCATTTTCGCTCACGCCGGGTTCAGGTCGGACGTTCCCATGGAAGAACAGGATCGCGACGTTTTAATTTGGGACAAGGTGTTTTCCACCTTTGACTATCCGAAACACGTTTCCGGGAAAAAGGGCTTTATCGGTCACACCGCTCAAAAGAACGGCAAGCTGCTCATTAAAGACGCCTTTACGTGCATCGACACGTGCTGCTACTGCGGCAACTGGCTCACCGCTATCAACGTCGATACCGGAGAACTCATTCAGGCGAATCCGGACGGAACAATTCGGAATAATTAGTAATTAGTGATTAGTAATTAGTAATTACGCAAAGCGTTGCTCAGAGTGCGTCAACGGTTCCAAACCCGGGAACTGACGTTCCCGGCTCGCCAATTTCAACTACTCCAACATGACCACCAAAAAGAAAGTCCTTGTCGCTTTATCCGGCGGAGTCGATTCCAGCGTTGCAGTTGTTCTGCTGCAGCGTCAGGGATACGAAGTCGGCGCGGCGCATCTTCGTCACGGAGTAGAAAAATATCTGCCGGAAAACTTCAGCCAATCCAATCTGGATAAAGACGAAAACGACGCCCGGGAGATTGCAAAGATTCTGGGAATTCCGTTTTATGTTTTAGACGTTTCGGAAAAGTTTAAGTGCATAACCGACAACTTCGTTTCAGAGTATCTTCGCTGTCGAACGCCCAACCCGTGCCTGCGGTGCAACCGTCTGATTAAGTTTGGGGCGCTGTACGACTTCGCGATGGAAAAGGGTTACGACAAACTCGCGACGGGGCATTACGCCCGGATTCGCCCGGTCTCGCCGGAAGAAAACGGGATTTTCAAGGCGTCCGACCCCAACAAAGATCAGTCGTACGTTCTGTTCGACGTCAAACGAGATCGGCTGTCGAACATCGTTTTCCCTTTGGGCGAGTATTCCAAGCCGGAAATTCGCGCCATGGCGGCGGAATTCGGGCTTCCGAGCGCCACGAAGTCGGACTCGCAGGACATCTGCTTTTTGCCGGACGGCAACCACGCCCGATTTCTCGCGCCGTTTAAAATCGACTCTGCCGGGAACCCGCTTGACACGTCGGGAAACATTGTTACCGTTGAAGGCAAAGTCGTTGGAAAGCACGACGGCTTGGAGAAATACACAATCGGTCAGCGCAAAGGGCTGGGCGTTGCTATGAACGCCCGCTATTTTGTCGTTGCGCTTCGTCCGGAAACAAATGAAGTCGTTCTGGGAACTCACGACCAGCTGGGCAGAAGAACGCTGACAGCTTCTGAATCCAATTGGCTCACAGACGTCCCAGAATACTTTTGCTGCCAGGTCAAAATCCGCTATCGCTTTACCGCCGTCAGCGCGACCGTTCATCTGCTTGAAGGGAATCGGTTTGAAGTCCAGACGAACGCCCCGCTTTACGGCGTCGCGCCCGGTCAGGCGTGCGTCTGCTACGATGGCGAACGTCTTTTAGGCGGCGGCTGGATAGACTAATTAGTGATTAGTGATTAGTAATTAGTAATTAACGCAAAGAAAACCTCTTGGCGCGTTCTAACAATCTTGTTACAACAAATCGCCAAATTCTTCTCGAATCGTCTTGCGAATTCGACAATTAATCTGCCGGACGTTCTCTGGCGTCATATTGAGTTGTTTAGCAGCTTCTACGGAAGACATTCCCTTGACCGTTACCAACTCGAACGCTTTAAGATGAGACGGAGAACACGTATCTTTCAGCATGGAAAGAATTTGACGTCCAAGAATCGCTCGTTCTTTTTTCTCTTGCTCCTTGGTAATGTCATCAGCAGAAAACTTGGTATCTGGAATTTTTGAGACTGTACTTAACGGCACTTTCTTTCTGTTTATCTTGTTTTTATTATGGTAATCCATCGCCCGGGAACAGACAATTGTCCGAAGCCAGTTCCGGAATTTGCCAGTTGCGCCCTTTTTGAACTTGCCAATCTGCTTTGACAGCGTTACCATGACATCCTGAAGAACGTCGTCGCTGTCGACATGGGGAACGTTATACTCTTTGATCCAGAAAAGAATGAGCTTCTTGTACAGCTTTAAAAAACGCACCCAGGCGTCGGGGTCATTTTTTCGGCACAAATCCAGCAGCGTTGTGGACGTAGGAATGTCTTTAGGGTTTTGTTTCATAATGCTTTAATTATAGCAAGTTATTTTTGAATAAAAAGCCCCTGTATGAGTAATCTTAAAATTTTTAAGAATTTTAAAAAATTTTCCAAATTCATCGTCACGTTCCATGAAAATGAGAGTTTATTCGAATGTAGGACAGAAATAGCAGACCTGATTCAAAATCGCGACGCTTGAGATCAGCCTAACAGCCTTCTATAAATGCTAAGCTAGTCATTTAAACTTCGCAGTCTGTTATTTATGTGATTTATTCCAGAATCCTAAACGCCTCCAATATAACAAACGGAAAATACATATTCAAACTGATTTTGACAACATACAAAAAGGGAAATAACCAGTTATGAATAAAAAAGAATTAGGGCTATTGCTTATTGCAATTATTGGAATCATATTAGTTGTATGTTTCTTTTCTAGCAATACTACTACAAATAAAAAAGAATATACCTATATTCCAATACAAACAGAGACAAGAGTTCAAGAGTACGGACACGCCTATTTTCTGTGCGGTTGGAAAAACTGCAATAAAAACTACAGCAGTGAATTAAACACTCTTAAAACAGACTTGGGTAAACTGTATCCAGACATTATTTTTACTGTTGAGCAATATTCCTGGAGATGCGGCGATAGAAGTTCAGAAAATGCCTCATTAGGCGATATGAAAAGTTCATATTTGCAGGCAGATGCTTACGCTACAGAGGATGCGTATGGATTAGCTCAAACAATTCGCAATCTTCCGGCTGATGAAAGAAAGAATACGGTTCTGTTTGGTCATTCATTAGGCGCAAAAGTCGTCTTAAAAGCAATGGCGATATTATCAACAGAAAACATTCGAATTCGGAGAGCTGTCCTTTTTGGCGCAGCCATCTCGGTTAGCGACAACGATATAGATTTGGCGCTAAGTATATCAAGCGACCCTGTATTAAGCTTGATTCATCCTCAAGATGGGGCGCTTATGATTGCGGCTTATACTATGGGAACGCCTCAGTTGGGATTAGGATCATGTTATGAAAGAGGTAATCTTGATGAAATGCTGATTGATACTTATCAATCAGGCAACGTTTTGGATATTGCTTCTTCAGAATTTCGCACAAAATACCAAAACAATCATAACTTTTCATTGTTTTTATCAAAATGGGATGAACTGTGTAATTCAAACTTTACCAATAGAATAAACTCAATTATTATTCCTCAAGATCAACCTAATATTTGCTCGACGGTAATTGATGCTGAGCTTTGGTGGAGCCGTAAAGATCAATTTTATGATAACAATAATAATCTTTGGAAATTACAACAACACTCTGTTACGGGACATTGTCGAATTGTTCAAGTTTCAAATTCCGGCACGTATCGTCGAGCAACAGGTAGTTATCAATATATGAAACATTCATTTGACCGGGTGCGCCATCAAATCGCCTTGTAATCCTATTATTTACCATGAAACAGATTGCAACATTATCAATTGTTAGTTTAGCAAGCATAATGCTTATTGGTTTTGCTGCTGGCAAAGAAGAACCAGTATTAAACAGTAACGAATTAAAACAGGACAGCGTTTCTTCCAGGTTAATTACTGATAAAACTCAAAAGGAGACTTCGATCAAGGATAAAAATGATTCCGAGAAACCTATTGTCTGGTTTGTTCATGGCATGGTTTCCATTCGCGATAAATTTGACGAAGAAATGAATGTTTTGAGGGAAATATATCCAAATGCAGAAGAGATAACGCTTAAAAAATGGAACTCCCCCAAGATGAATCCCGCTCAAATGGGGGTTGCGTGGTCGATTTCGTTGGAGAATTCAATGAAGTACGTACCCGAACTTTCAAATGAAATAATGTTGTTGCCACCCGAAAAACAACAGCGATTAATTCTTATAGGGCATTCTCTCGGCGGGCGAATTCTTGTTAAAACATCGGCAATTTTAAAGAAAAACAACGTTCACGTTAAAAAAATCATATTGGCGGGAGCGGCTATTAATAACGACGATCCTGATATACCTGCAACGTTTGAAGTTTCGAATGAAACAGTAGAAAACATTATAAACTTTAACGATGTCATGTTGACCGTTTATAAGGTTGGAGCGGAATTCCATTCAGCTTTAGGCACCGGTTATCTTTATATTACAGACAAAAAACAGTTTCGTGAAATTGTCATGTCTGGAACAGTGGAACATTATGGTTATCGTTATTTCCAAAAATATAAAGAAGTTCTCAAAACTGGCAATTTCACGAATAAGTATATAATAGTTCCCCAAGACTTTTCAAATGTCGATTTTCCAACAGCAGGCGGAACCGTTTGGTGGGATGCGCTTGATTCTTATAAAGGTTGGATATTGCAGCAAAACCAGGCTTCCGGTCATTGTCGGATTATTGACAATTCAGGCGTTCGACGCGCATGGGGGCGTAAAAATGAAATGACGCTTTCGTTTGAAAAAGTTAAATATCAATTATCGGCAAAAGATAAAATTGAAAAAGTAGTTTCTTCTAAAGACATTGTTGTTATTCAAGACTATCCTAATTGGGATCGTTCTACAGGCGGAGGTCCTGTTTGGTGGAATACATTAGATTCCTATAAAGGATGGAAGCTGCAGCAACATAAAATGACAGGTCATTGCCGAATATTAGACGATTCCGACGTTCGACGAGCATGGGGCGATGCTGTTAAAATGCGTCAGTCGTTTGATGATGTTAAAAAACAGCTTTCAGCAAATCCGAAGAAAGATAAAAAAGTTAAGAAATAATCGTTCGATATGCAAATCTGTTTAAATTGAAAGGAGTAATAATCAATGAATAAAAAGTTCGTTTTTGTTGGGGCATTGATGATTTGTTTCTTCGGAACTCTTAATGCTCTGGCTCAAGATTACATTTGGTTTGTTCCGGGATTTCAGGTTGCTAATTCAGATTTTAGTTCAATAACGGATAAATTGCAAGCAATTTATCCTGATGCTAAAATTGAGGTTAAGCATTGGGACGCGCCCAGGAATGAAAATGCTGTTCAAACAGCTTTTGATTGGGGCAACGCGATGGCTAAAGTTCCTCGGGCGGCTGCAAAGTTGGCTGAAGATATTGACGATTTTCGCGATTCCAAAAAATTGACGATAGTTGGCTATTCTCTTGGCGCGATGGTAACAATCAAAGCAATTGCAAAATGCAAGAATGCGAGAATTCACAGCTTTGTTCTTTTAGGCGCAGCAATGAATAATGACGATTCTGACATTGAAAAAGCGCTTGACGCTTGTCGTAAACAGTCATTTAGTATTTTTTATCCTGAAGATAGCGCCATGGTCGGTTATGCTGTTGCTGAAAAACATGCAGCATTGGGAACAGGTTATACAAAAATTGTTGACAGAGACGATTTTTGTGAAATTGCAATGTCCCAGGGAAGTCATAATGCAATTGTCTTTTTAAAAACAAAGTTTCCGGTCATTGTCGAATTCTGTCTCCAGATGATATACGTTGTGCCTATGGCAGACAGGTTCAAATGGTAGAATCGTTTGAAAAAGTAAAAGATCAGTTAAATGCAAATTTTGGAGCTGAACAGAAAAAAGCTATTCCAAACGATTGGTGGACTCTGATAAAACCAATTCAGGACAATACCAATGCTAATACAGCGACATTGGGAGGAACTACTTTTTGGAATAACTTAGACACTTATCGCGGCTGGAAACTGCAAAAGAACACCTGGACGGGGCATTGCCGTATATTAGATCCCGTTGACGTTCGCCGCGCTTGGGGAGGCGAAAGCAAAATGCGTGAATCCTTTAACGATGTTAAGAGACAGATCGATGCGTTAGGTTTGGATTAAGACTTTGAAGAGCAAATAATATTATTGATGGATATGCGAAAAGTTCCAGCTCGGAGGATTATGTCCTTATGAGACAACTTTTCGCAATAGCTTGATCAATCATTGATAAATCATACACTCTGTACTACATATGATTAGTAATTTAGCATTATTTGAATTATAATTTCATTGCGTATTTTAAAGGATTTCAAAAATGAAACAAACAATGCTCCTGATTGTTTTCTTGATTTTGGCAGCTACAAATTCGACGTTGTATGCACAGTCTTACAACTCAAGTATTTCAGAAAGAGAAAAAAATGATTGCATGTTTATGATTCATGCGACATTTCAGATCTTTTCTACAAGACCAGCCTCAACCACTGATGCTGGCTTGCAAAGTCATTTTACCCAAAACTACAATCTTGTTAAAGAACTTCGAGATTACTCTATTGCTCGGGATTATAATCCTGAAATTATTGCTTTTTTGAATTCTAATCTGAAATTTTATGCTAAAGGATATAATCTTGTTACTGAAGTCATTAATCTGAAAAACAAAGATTATAGTGAAGAAATACAGCAAGGCGCTGTAAACGCTTCTATGAACGCCGGGTACAATATTGGACAAGCTACTGCTATCAATGGAGGAACTGTCGAACAGGCCATGGCATTATCTTTGCTTGCCAGTCCGTTTGCTGCTGCGGGGGGTATCGAATTAGCTAGAAATGAAATCATCAATCGTATTAATGCGAGAATGAAAGCTAATGGAGATGAGCTAAACAGCGCCATACGTCAAATTGCTCTGAATAACATTAGCCAAATTAATCTCATCAGAAGAAAAATGAATTGGCCTATGTACTATGGGGGGGCAATGATATACACGCCGTTTACGACGAACAATTTTAATGGAACATATCCTTTAGATGGTTCGGATTTAGAACAATATTGGATCGTTCAGTACAAAACAAATCCTTTTGTTCGAGCAGAAATTATAAAAAAGTGTTTGAACGAATTCCCGTCAAAAGAGTATGCCGATGAACAAATACAAAAATGTCTTGATCTGATTCCTGTCGGGAGCATATTTAATAAGTATCGTCAACAAATCAGCGCCTTGTTGGTATATGATAAATCGTGCTTTACAAAACCGGGAATGAAATTATATATTAATGATAATGGAAAACCGCACGAATATCAATCTCAAGACGGAAGAGGCAATATTGTTCCTAATCCAAATTCGTCACGTGGTGATATTATTCATTTTACATACTTTGATAATGGAAAGTCTGAAGCAACTGAAACTTTTTGTTTTAACAAAGACGAAAAACTATTTCATACCAGAATAACAACTTTCGATAAGGATGGATATACTTTAAAAGTCCTTCATAAAAATGAAAGTGGAGATTTTATTAAGCTCAGCGGCGATGTCGTTGGCTGGAAGAATATCAACAATTCAAAAGGTTTTCCGATCTCCATGAAATTCATCAACCAGGATGAGGACTACTGTCCTGATCAATATGGAATCTATGAAAAAAGAATGAAATATAACAGTCAGGATCAATTAATTCAAACTACATATCATGATAAAAGCGGCTCTATTTGCGTCAATAATAATCAGACTGCAGGTATAGAATACGAATATGATACACAGGGGAATCAAACAGCCTTTGATTTGGACAAGAATTTGAACAGAATATCGCAGTGCGTCCTAATTACAAAGGTACTGCCAGATTCAGAAGCTGCCAGAGTTGGAATAAAAGTTGGGGACGTTATTGTAAAATACAATAACGTAATTATTGAATCCGCTGAAGATTTTATTGAGTTGACAGAAACGTCCAAAATGTGGGAAACTTTATCGTCAAACGGCAATGCAAATTCAAACAACTCGGAGAAACAGTCAATTACAATCAATCGTAAGGGAGAGACTATAAAATTTGACGTCAAACCCGGCAAAATTGGCGTCAAAATACGTAATGCAACGCTTCCCCCTGAAATGAGAAAACCTATATAATCATGCAAACATCCAGATCAATAAAGATGGGATAATAATACAGATAATTATTAACAAACCAGTTATTTTTCTGTTTCGTTATTGCATTCCATCAAAAAATGAATATAATAATTGTCAGTTGTTGACTTATTATATTCATTTTTTGTTACATAGTTGATTATGTCCTGTCCAGACCCACGAGAACTGCGATTATACTTTAACGGCGACCTGACGTCAGATCGTTTTGATGAAATCGAAGAACACGTTAAAACGTGCCCTCACTGTCAAAAGCTGTGCGAACAATGGGAACTGTCGTCCAACGGTTTTTCTTTTATGAGAATTGACGCCAACGCAGAGTCAGAAGACTTTCTCAAATCGCTGGACGACTACATCGACAAAGCGTCTGAAGCGGATAACGGAGAACTCAAGCTGCCCCCGGAACTGATTTCATATCAGCTTGGCAAAAAAATCGGCGAAGGCGGAATGGGCGACGTCTTCGAAGCGGAGCAGAAGTATCTCAAACGAAAAGTCGCGGTGAAGTTTATTCGCCGTTCTAAAATCAGTCCGGAAGCCCTCGACCGGTTTCAGAACGAGATGGAAATTATCGGGCGACTTTCAGACCCGAATATCGTTACCGCTTACGATGCGGGAGAAATCAACGGAATGCCGTTTCTGGTCATGGAATACCTCGAAGGGGAAACGGTTCAGGATTTAATACAGCGAGAAGGGAAAATCTCTCCGAAGGCGGCTCTTGACATTGTCATTCAGGCGGCAAAGGGATTGGCAACGGCGCATTCAGCAAACATCGTTCACCGAGACGTAAAGCCCGGCAACCTCTGGATCGACAAAAAGGGAACGGTAAAAATTCTGGACTTGGGGTTGGCTCGATTCCATAACGACCAATCAGAAAACGAGGAAGGAATCTCCGGAACGCCGGATTTTATGGCGCCAGAACAGTGCGTTGAATCTTCTTCCATAGACGCGAGAGCCGACATTTACGCTCTGGGCTGTACGCTGTTTTATATGATTACAGGCGAACTCCCGTTTCCATCGGAAAAATATCCGACAACTCGCAGCAAGCTCAACGCTCAGTTGCTTGCTCCTCTGCCCCGCTTGAAAGACGTTGTTCCAAAACTGTTTTCCAAATACGAACGTCAAAACTGGCAGAACGTTCTCGACGTCATGACGGCAAAATCGCCGGAGAACCGCTGTCAGTCCGTTCAGGAAGCGATTGATCTGTTGGTACGGCTGAAAAATCGTCACAGTTCATTCCCCATGATTGTAGCGGGATATATGTTCTCGATTCTGTCTTTGCTTCTTTTCCCATTTTTTTTCGCTATTATTGGGATGGTTCTCGCCCGTATCAATTACAAACGGGGAAGCCGCAAGCATGGAATACTTCAGTTTACGCTAAGCGTTGTTTGCGGAATGCTGGGTTTTATACTTGGAACGCTATTCTGGGCAGACGTATTCGAGTCGGAAGAATACGTGCCGCTTTATTACAAATACTTTTCAAACGATCAGGTTCCGATAGAATCAGTTCAGCCGATTAACGAAACGTCGAACAACTCGAGCGATAGTTCGTCAGATCAAAATGGAAGCCGTCCGAAAAGCGTTCCCGTTTGGAAAGCGGTACATTTAGCGAAGGTATACGAAGCGGTCGAAGAGAATAATCCTAACGCCATGCGCGAGTTGGCATGGGCGTACTATCAGGGAGACGGCGTTATTAAAAACTACGCCAAAGCTTTTGATCTTTACCAGCGCGCCGCCGATGTGAACGACAACGTAACAGGCAAACAGCGTCAGCAGGAAATTGACGCCGCTTTCGGAATGGCAAACGACGGATTCGCTCAGGCGCAGCGTCAGCTGGGAGATATGTATTTATCGGGAAAAGGAGTTGAGCAGGATTCTCAAAAAGCGTACGGGTGGTATCTCAAAGCCGCCAAACAGGGAGACGATAAGGCGCAGTTCCGAGTTGCTGAAATGCTCAGCAGCGGAGAAGCGGGAACAAAAGACCTTTCTAAAGCCGTCCAATGGTTTCTCAAGTCTGCCGAACAGGGAATGGCGGAATCTCAGTACGCTCTGGGCGTTTGTTACGCTAACGGCGAGGGCGTCGAAATGAACTATACCGAAGCGGAACGCTGGCTGTTAAAAGCCGCAAGACAAGGCGACCCCAGACATCAATATCAGCTGGCAGTTCTGTACTTGACGCACGGCGAGCGGGAAAAAGCGTTCGGTTGGCTGGAAGAATCAGCCAAGAAAGGGTACGAACCCGCAAAAAAGCGGCTGTCGGAAATTCAGAATTTACCTGGAATTCAGATCAACTTCAATAATTAAAGGGGCTTCTGGAAACTAAGCGCCTTTAGTTGCGAGTTGACAAGATTTATTTCACGCCAAGAACGCAAAGGACACGAAGGAATTTAAATTTTAAAACTTTGCGAACTTCGCGAATTTTGCGTGAGGCATAATTTCGGAAAAACTCAAATCGTTCCAGTATAAATGTATTTTAGTCGGGTGATTCATGTACTTTCTTTATATCGCCCTATTTCTCCGTTCTGCCGGTGGGGGCGACGATAATGCCGACGGATTTCAGCTGGCGGTCGGAAGGCGAGGTTTCTACGCCGGTCAAGCCGACCATGAACCCGCCGTTTGTTACAAACGTTGCTGCGTTTTGCGCGGAGCCACGACCGGCGAAGTCGGAAACGTAGGCGTCCGTTCCAATCGTAGCGCTGCCGCCGGCGCGAGTAAACTGCAGCTGAATTCCGCCGCACCCGGAGCCGTTTTCATCGGGCACGATTCTCAGCCCGGTCAAGACGTATCCGTCTTTGCCGATCGCCTGCGTTTTTTGGAACGTCGCTTTTCCAATCGTTTTCCCTTTGACAAAAGACGCTTTATTATTGGTAAGCGACAAATACAGGGGCGTCAAGCCGGAAACCCCGCCCTGTCTGTTATAGGAAATTTCCAATCCGATAATCACGCCGCCGCAAGACGAGACGGATTCAACCAGCGTCCCGCCGGGAGAGCAGACTGTCATCGGAGACGCGACGAGTTTCTTTTCCTCTGTTACACTTTTAACGTACTGAAGCGTTGCAATGGCAGCGGCAATTCCCGTCGGCTTGACGGCAGGCGAATTCTCGGAGGACGCAAAGCCGTCCAGCGGCGCCAGCCACGTCTGCCCGGCGGAAAGCGGCGTCTTTGCCACCAGATCCGGCGCGACAATCGCCTGACCGTTCGGCGCGACGATCAATCCGTCTTTATAGTCCGTCATGGACGAGAACACCGGCGTGGACGTTGGCTTTTTAGCAGTCTTGTCTGAGGGCGACGCTTTGGAATCGGCGGATTCCGCCGGCTTTTTCTCCGCTAAAATCAACACGACTGACGGGCTGGATTTCTGGAACAGCTGCGCCGGCTTGAGCGCTCCTTCAGACTTCGCCTCGCTTTTGATTCCGTTCGATTCCATAAGCTGAACCAGGCGCGACGCGGGAATGCACAAGCCCACGTTCGACACCTCAATTCCCGCCAGCTTGGCGGACGTTATAGCAATGACTTCCCCGGAATCGTTAAACACCGGACCGCCGCTGACGCCCGGATTGACAGCCGCGTCCAACTGAACGAACTCGCCGACGAACCCGGAAATCATGCCTTTGTTCATTTTGGCGGACATGCCCAGGGCGTTTAAGAACGGGTATCCGACAACCAGAACCTCGTCTCCAACGTTTTGCTTCTGACCGTTCACCGGAAGCGGGACGAGGGGAAACGAGTCGTCCGGCTTTTGAATTTTCAGAATCGCCAAATCGCAAGTCGGGTCTGACGCCAAAACGACCGCAGGAAAAGCCGTCTTTTTGCCGTCTGAGTCCGTAAAGATAACCGACAGATTCGCCGAATTTGCCGTTACATGCAGCGCGGTTGCAATACAGCCGTCTGAACTGACAACGAACCCCGTCCCCGCCGTCTTGGCGGCTTCCTGAGCGGTAACTATCGTTGAAAAACAAACGAGCGCTAATACGGCAAACGTCAAAAGCGTTTTCTTAAACGCTGTCAAACCGGATATGTTAAACTTGAGTGTCATAATATTTAAAGTGATTGTAAAGTAATCAGGTACTTCTAAAAAGTATATTTGCAAGTTCTTACGTATATATTATACTCTATTCTATGTACATATTTTTTCAAGGGGTTATTTTTAGAAATTTTCTGTTTTTTAAATTTTTTGTCTAAAAGTGCATTTTTGCTCATTTTAACGATTTTTCTGAAAATACGATTCAAACAGTTTAGAAATTTTGAAACAGATGCGGTCAAGTTTTTTGTATATAAAGGAAAAGAAAACGCAAACGGCGGCGAGGCGCCGCTCCCAATCCGCGCTGCCGCGCGAAACGTATTACAACCGCTCCCGTTGGTCGCTTTGCGTTATTGGCAATACTAAGATTTCTCCCCTTACTAAAGTTTTTTGGAAAGAGGAGTTAGAGGGGAAGAACCTTTTTTTCAAAAAAGGTTTTCCCCTCTCTTAATTAAACTTGAAAAAACTTTTCCTAAAAGGGAGCCAGCTTGCTGGCGACCGAAAGTTTTTTCAAGTTAGGCGGCGTTACGCCGATTGCACACAGCGCACCCGTTGAAGAGGGCTGTCGAAATAGCCTCAGCGTTGAAGATGATGAGATTCTTTTCTGAATTTCTTCTAGAGGGATGCGATAATTTTTGGGTTGCGAAAATAGGTAAGATGAGTATAGAATCACGTCTCGAAGGTGCGAACCCGCACGGGGAATAGGACGAGTTTATGCCTCCGAAAAAGCCGATTTCGGCGTTACCCACGTCCAATCAGGAACCGACCTTGTCGGACGCCATTTCTATAACCGTCGACTTTAGTCTACGGGCAGAAAAATGCTCTCCCCTCACATCTAATCGAGTCAACCTCTTTTTCTTCCCCACAGCGCCTTTGGGCGCTGGGGAGAAGAAAAAGAGTATTTGTCGATTTCTTTTTTCGTTATTCTTTATGTCCGTGGGGTTCACCCACGGCTAGAAACATTGAACTGCTACGCAGTTCTAGCGGAACGCTATCGCGTCTGCTATTAAATTTTGCCCCCAAAAATTTGAAAGCGCCCTTCTGGAGTTGAACCGCTTTGATCCATTGTGAAACAGTTCCACAAACCAAAATCGGTCCCAAAATAATTTCCGAAAAAATGGCAAATTCTCTTGTACAAAACCGACTTTAGCGCTATAATTAAATTATTCAAGTAATAGTTTGCATTGTGCAGATTATTATTTTTCATGTGAGTCTCCTTTTGTTTAATGTTACAACTATAATTATCGTATAACAAAAGGGACTCACTTTACAATTTATTGATTTTTATTGTTTAATAAAAATCGGGGAAAGTACAGTT
>CACXSS010000164.1 GCA_902770245.1 uncultured Planctomycetota bacterium
CGCCAACGTGTACAGGCACTCAACCAAAATCCAAATCTGAATGCAGACGATTGCCAGTCCCATTGCGAAAAGCACATGGTTGTTGGTAATCGGACCGCAGACAGGCGCTCCCTTGGTGGTAATCCAGTTTTTCATATTGAGAATCATTGCCCAGAATGGAAGAATTGTCATCATGATCAATGGAATAACCAGAAAATAGCAGGGTTTGCCGCTTCGTTTGACGAAAATCATGATAATCGACAGCGTCAGCGAGGCGAGAATCTGGTTCGTCGCGCCGAAGACGGGCCAGAGCATCATGCCGATAGCGCCCTGCCCTGTTGGGGACGGCATACACGCCAGGGCGGCGCCGAAGAATACGACGATGCACGTTGCGAGGTACATGTTTCTCACGCCCAGTTCCTGAATGAGGTATCGTTGAAGTCGGGTGGCAGAGTCGAGCGTTGTAGCGGCAAAGCTGGCGACCAGAACAGCCATCATCGTCATGGCGTAGGCTAGCGGAATGCCGACGGCTTCCAGAAAACGACCGCCGCCTTCGATGAATCGCGGAACAGCCTTGTTTTGAATCTCAGTCAGGGAGACGTTGTAGCTTTTGAGCCAATTTGCACGCAGAGCTTTGGCTTGCGTGTCCGTTGACGCCTGTTCGGCAACCGCGTTGTCTGCAGCAAGCGCGTTCTTTACGTTTTCAGCAGCGATGGTGGTAGGGGCTGGTTTGGCGTCTTCTTTTCCAATAACGGCAACGCCGGCGGTGCAGGCGAGAATAACGATAATCGCCAAAACGCCTTCCATGAGCATGCTGCCGTATCCGATGGGCAGCGCGTCGGTTTCTTTATTAATCTGTTTGGAAGTCGTTCCGCTGGCGACCATGGCGTGGAATCCGCTGATTGCTCCGCAGGCGATGGTAATAAACAGCCACGGCAGAATCGGCTGAGCGGTTTTGATAATCGGGTCTTCTGCGGTAATGCCGTCTGACTCCAGCGATTCAACGCTGACAACGGCGGGCGTCGCCTGAATGAGGTCGGTTTTGCCCAGGAAGGAAATGACGACCATCCCGATTATCAGAGCCGCCAACGCGACGTAAAGCTGACAGGAGTTGATAAAGTCTCGCGGCTGAAGCAGCAGCCAGACGGGCAGCGTCGACGCGCAGAAACAGTACGCCAAAAGAATGTACGTCCAGATCTTTTGCGGGTCGCCCCAGCTTTCTGGAAGGCTGATGGGATGCCGAATTCCCAGCCAAATCAGGAAGTACAGAATAACGACTCCAACCAGAGCGGGAATAACGATGTTGCCTTTGAGTTTATAGTTGATGTACCCAATAATCATTGCCAGCGGGAGGCTTCCCCAGACGCAAATAACGGATTCTGGCGTTTTGATAAACACGCCGGCGGTAATCGTACAGAAGACCGCGACAATCAGCGTCAGGGTAAAGCAGAGCAACAGCAGAAACAGGATTCTAACGCGGGTGGAAACAAGCTTTTTGGCGATGTCGGCGATGCTTTTGCCGTCGTTCCGCATGGAAATGACAAGCGTTGAGAAGTCGTGAACCGCGCCGATAAAAATCGAGCCGAAAACGACCCAGAGCAGCGCGGGCAGCCAGCCCCAAAATACCGCAATGGCGGGACCGACAATAGGTCCGGTGCCGGCAATGGTGGTAAAATGATGTCCCATCAAAACGCACGAGCGCGTCGGCGCGTAGTCGACGTCGTCCTGAAGAGTATGTGAGGGCGTGTCTCGATGGTCGTCAAGACAATAAATCTTTTTGGCAAGCCATTTTCCGTACAGGTTGTACGCGACGATATAGCCGAAAAACGCAGCAATCGCTACAATGAGCGTTGACATTGAATACCTCCTGGTTAGTAGTTGCGAGTTACGAGTGGCGAGTTGCGAGAAGTCATTTTCTACTGCCTAATGCCTCTTGTCTAATGCCTGATGTTGTATTTTACTCTTTTTTTCGTTTACGTATAGAGGGATTCACGATATTTTCGGCTCCCTTTTCAAAAATTTCCTTTCGTGTATAATTGAAATTGGTTAGTACTTAGTGCATAGTACTTAGTGCATAGGACGCAAAGCGCTCCTCTCATTATATACTATGCACTACTAATCACTTACCAATAACCACTTACTACTTACCACTGTTAACTAAAATATGAAAGCTGACAAAGTTCAAATTGGAGATATAACGATTGACCTTAAAAACGGGTTGACAAATGATCAGGTTGCCGAGCTGCGGAAACGATACGGTTCCAACCAGCTCACGCCGCCGCCGAGAACGCCGTGGTGGAAACAGTTGCTGGAGAAGTTCAAAGACCCGACGATTATTATTCTGTTGGCGTCTGCGGTGATTTCACTTTCGATGTCGGTGATTGAAAAGTACGCGCTGGGCAATCAAGACGTTCAATTTACAGAATCAATCGGCATTTTTCTGGCGGTGTTTTTGGCGATTGCCGTTGGATATTTCAGCGAACGCAAGTCGGAAGGGGAGTTTGACGCTCTGAACAAGGTCAAAGACGACATTCCCGTCAAGGTTTTGAGAAACGGTCAGATAACGACCACTCACATCGGCGACGTCGTAACCGGCGACCTGATTGTTCTGGATATGGGCGATAAAGTCCCGGCGGACGGTCTGTTGCTGGAAAGCATGGGGCTTTTAATCGACCAGTCTTTGTTGACAGGGGAATCCGCCCCGGTGCGAAAAACGCCGGCAGTTCCAACGTCGGGCGACGGCGCGTTTGAAGTCGATGCGGAATCCTTTGAGAAAGCGGACGAGTCAAACTGCGTATACCGCGGAACGATGGTAAACGACGGTCATGGCGTCCTTTTAGCGGTTAAAGTGGGCGATTCAACCCAGATGGGCAAGATAGCCGCGAATCTGGCGGACGACGAATCGAAGGCAGTTACGCCGCTTGTGGAAAAGCTCTCTCGCCTTGCCAAGCAGATTAGTATTCTGGGCGTTTCAGGCGCTCTGGCGATTTTTACCTGCATGTCGGTCAGAACGCTTCTTCAGAGCGAGATTGTCAAACAGTTCGTTCAGCAGACGGGGCTGGAATGGGGTCTGGTCGGCGCGTCGGTCGTGATGGGATTGCTTTTGATGCGGTTTGTCCTGCGTCCGTTTTTTGCTTCAATGGACATGAACCTGAAAAGCTGGTTTTCCCAGTTTTTGGCAACCGTTCCGATGGCGGTGGCGTCCTACGCCGTTGGGGTGAGCGTGTGGGGTTTTTACGACGTTTACGACACAGCCGCGATGGAGTTGTTGCAGTCGGTTTTGACCGCCTTTGTTGTGGCGGTAACGATTATCGTCGTCGCCGTTCCGGAAGGGCTGCCGATGATGGTAACGGTGTCGCTGGCGATGAATATGCTCAAAATGGCTCGTCAAAACTGCCTGGTCAGAAAGCTGGTGGCGTCCGAAACGATTGGCTGTGCAACGGTTATCTGTTCCGACAAGACGGGAACGCTGACTCAAAACAAAATGCAGCCCGTCTGGTTCTGGGCGAACGGTCAGTCGCACTCTCCCGATGATTTCTCAAAATTGACGTCAGCGTCCGTTTGGCGCGATTTGGTAAACTCGGTCTGTATCAACAGCGAAGCCAACCTGGAACGGTTTACGGATTCCGAAGGGAAAACCGGAGTGCGTCGAATTGGGAATCCGACGGAATGCGCCCTGCTGGCTCTGTTTACCGAGTTCGGAACGGACTATCTTGCAGTCAGAACGTCCGCTCATCGCGTTGGCGAAATGGGACACAATTCCGAACGCAAGATGAGCATGGTTCTGGTTGAAGAGAAGGCAGACGGGCTGAACGCTCCCGCTCTGATTTGTCACATCAAAGGCGCGCCGGAACGGATTCTGGACAAATGCTCGTTCGTTCGCATCGACGGCGCCGACGTCCCGATTGACTCGTACAAATCCCAAATTGAATCGGAGCTTGCCGCGGCGTCGAATCGCGCCCTGCGCGTATTGGCGATAGCGTCTAAAAAGATGTGTGATAATTGCTTCAAGCCGGAAGAGCCGGAAGCTTGCTTATCCTGCCCCGGATACGTCCTGCTCGGTTTGACGGGAATTGAAGACCCGGTTCGTCCGGAGGTTCCTCCGGCAGTGCAGCGTTGTCAGCAGGCGGGCGTAAGCGTCAAAATGATTACCGGCGACGCCAAGCCGACTGCGGTCGCGATTGCAAAACAGTGCGGGATTCTGTCCGAAGGTTATACAGAAAACACGCCGGGCGGCGAGCTGGTTTTGACGTCCGAAGAGCTTGCCGCCGTTACAGACGAGCAGCTTCCAGACGTCGCCGAGCGTCTGCGCGTTCTGTCGCGGTCAACCCCGATGGACAAGCTGCGTCTGGTGAAAGCGCTGCATTATCAGGGAGAAGTCGTCGGCATGACCGGCGACGGCACCAACGACGCGCCGGCGCTGAAGTTCGCGGACGTTGGGCTTTCGATGGGCGTTTCCGGAACCGAGGTCGCAAAGGAAGCGTCGGACATCGTTCTGGTAGACGACAACTTCAAGAGCATCGTTACCGGGATATGGTGGGGAAGAACGCTGTATCAGAACATTCAGCGGTTTTTACAGTTCCAGCTTTCGGTGAACTTCGTCGCCTTGACCTGCGCTCTGATTGGTCCGCTTGTCGGCGTTTCCCTCCCGCTGACGGTAACGCAGCTGTTATGGATTAATATTATTATGGATACGTTCGCAGCGATTGCGTACAGTACCGACCCGCCGCGCGAGTTCTCGATGCGCAGAAAGCCCGTCTCGCGTCAGGCGCATATTATCATGCCCTCAATGTGGTTTTCGATTCTCTGCAACAGCGCGTTTCAGGTTGCCATGCTGGGCTGCGTGCTGTACTTCGGCTGGTTCCTGGAACCGGGCGAACAGAAATTCCAGTTCGGCTGCGACTTAACCGACTCGAAAGTGGTTGCTGAGAACCTCAAGGCGCTGACGGTCTTCTTTACGACGTTTGTCATGTTCCAGTTCTGGCACAAGTTCAACTGCCGCGCCCTGTTCCATAACGAAAATCCGTTTACGCTCATCAGCAAAAACCGTCTGTTTATCGGCGTAATTCTTGTGATTACCATCGTTCAGATTGTCATGGTTCAGTTTAGCGAGTACTATGGAATCGGACAGATATTCCGAACGACGTCGTTGTCGCTGCGTCAATGGCTGGAGATAACCGGCTTTACCGCGTCCATCCTGCCGGTCGCCTGGATAGTCCATCAGTTGGCGTTCTGGTTTGGCGCGGAAAAATAGCAGCGGGCTGCGAGGATAATAACAAAGATTAAACGTAAGCAAGTAGATTTTTAAAACACGAAAAACACGAAATAAGCGAAAGTTCACGAAAAATTTTTAGATTATAAAATCTTCCTTTCGTCTGTTTCGTTTTATTCGTGTTAAAAATTGCCGCTAATAAGAATTCAACCATGAGGTTACGCTTGCGCAACTCCTCACTCCTCACTTCTAACTCCTAACTTACTCAGAGTATGTCTTCTTCCTCGTCGGATTCGTCTGACAGTTCTCCGTCGTTTCCGTAGAGGCTGGTGTGAGCGCCTAACGCCGTTTTACCGGGAATGACCATTTCCTGAATGGCGGTTTTCATGTAGTACATTCCGATAAACAGCAGGCTAATAGGAACGAGAACCATTGCCATCCCCAGCGTTACACAGGAAAGAGCAGTAACAACGCCTGCGCTGGACGTCAAAACGCCCAGGAAGGTCGCTTTCTTTTCGTACGTGATTTTGTGAGATACGTCCAACGCCTCTGAAACGCCGAGGTCTTTGTCGATAATCAGCCAGAAAGCCAAGCCCCAATTGAGAATGACTATCAAAAACGCGCCAAAGCCAATTACGGCGGCGGCAACGGCGACAGCGGCGGGCGTTTGCTGGAAGACGTAATAGAACCAGCCTAAATCGTTTTCCAATTTAACGGGATCGCCGTTGGAATTGTTCCAAATATAGTATCCATATCCAACCAGAGCGGGAATGATCAGCGGAAATAAATGAATCCAAAAAACGATAACGTTGCGAAACAGCCCAATAGCGCCGGAAAACATCAGCGAGGTTGACGTCTTTCCCTGTCGGATAAGGGAAATAACATAAAGCTTTTGACCGTTAATAATCCAGACGTACCCAACAGATGCAATAAGAAGAATTGCAACAAAAAGCGCCATTCTCATATTGACAGACGGCGCCAGCTGAGCGAGGGCAAAATATGCCGCAGCCGCCCCGATAACCAGTCCGCCCATTAAAATGCCAAAGACAATTACTGCGGAGAGCATCGCTCCAACGTTGGCGCAAAGAATCGTAAAGGCGTCAAACATCATGCTGGAATAGACGGGCATACGGCGGTCGGCTTCAACCACCTGACCGGGCAGTTCGTAGGGATACATATTCTTCCCGGACTTTTTTGATTGCGTCTTCCGTTTTTGAGGAGCTGGTTCGGTATTTCCGCCTATGGTGTAATCTTTATATAGTCCAACCGATTGAATGCGCTCGCCATGAGATTCCGATTCCGTAGCGGGTTCTGACGCTTTTAATTCCTCTTCTTCCCGCTGCTGTTCCAAATGCTTTTGGAAACGTTCCTGATCGAAATGCTCCGACGGTTTGTTTTCATTTTCGCTGTCTTTGTTTTTTGAAGACTTGAACGGCGGGTCTAAATCGGGAGTCCACAGGAAGAATCGCTGACAATTAGGGCATAAAACGTCTGTTTGGCGTTCTGGAACGTCGACTAGAGTATCGCAATGTGGACAATGGGATTGCATAATATACAAACGCAGGCGGGCGGCAGGTTGCACAGAAAGGCTGACGCATCGACAGACGATTGTAGACTGTCGACAGTAAGCCCCTCAAACTATCGCTATCTTATTCTCTATTATAATTTTCGATATTTTAGCGCTATGACTTCAGTTTTGCAATAGGGATAATTATTAGGTTTATCAAATTTTTTAAAATTATTACAGAATTTCTTGTAAACTCATTTTAGTCGGAATAATTTGACAATGGATTTAAGTAAAATTCCCGGAGTTCCGTCTTTGGATTCGCTGCGGAGGGTTTGGTAGGGAGCGTTGAGGATTTTGTTTATCAGGCGTTGAACCGTCTGCTCAATCGCCTGTTGGTCTTCTTCTGTTAAATTGGGTCGTTTGTTGAACAGGCGTTTCAGCTCTGCGGCGGTGATGGATTCCCAATCGTCTCGCAAACGGGACAGGATCGGGGCGGAACGGCGATGGGACAGGTCCTGGAAAAAGTTGTCGGTTTCCTGCTTGATAATCGCGTACGCCTTGGGCAGCTGACGTTCCCGCGCTGCCCGGTTTTGCTGACACGTCTGTTCCAAATCGTCTATGGTGAACAGGTAAACGTCCGGGAATTTTTCGATTGCCGGGTCGATGTTCCGTGGAACGCCGAGGTCGAGGATAAACAGCGGACCGCGGCGGCGTCTTTGGGAGTACAGGGATTGAAACGTCTGAGCGGTGAGAATCGGCTCCGTCGCGCCAACGGCGGCAATAATCAGGTCGGCGGCGAGGATTTGCTGTTCCAGCTGAGACCATTCTACGGCGGTTCCGCCCTTCTTCTGCGCCAGTTCCTGAGCTTTCTCGAACGTTCGGTTGACAACCTGAATCCGGTTCGCACCGTCCTCAATGAGGTATTCCAGCGTTTCTTCCGCCATCTGACCAGCGCCGATTACCAGCGTCGTTTTGTTGGCAAAGTCCTTAAAGATGTTTTTGGCGAAGTCTTTAACCGCAATGGA
>CACXSS010000165.1 GCA_902770245.1 uncultured Planctomycetota bacterium
GCCAAAGAAGAGGATTTCAAAGCTTTCCTCAAGGAAAACGAAATTCCCTGGAAACAGATGTTTGACGAAAAAGCTCTCGTTCCAGATGAAAAGACCTCTGACGACAAACCCATTCCGGTTTCCGAATACTACGGAATTAGCGGAATTCCTTGCCCGGTTCTCATCGGCGCAGACGGAAAGGTTCTCTCTCTCAACGCTCGCGGCGAAGAACTGGACGAACAACTCGCCAAGATTTATGGCGAAGTAAAGGAAGAAGCTCCAGCTGAAGAACCGAAGTCTGAAAAACCAGCCACAGAGGAACCCAAGGCTGAAGCCGCTCCTGCCGAAGAAGCCGCTCCTGCCGAAGAAGCCGCTCCTGCCGAAGAAGCCGCTCCTGCCGAAGAAGCCGCTCCTGCCGAAGAAGCCGCTCCTGCTGAAGAAGCCGCTCCTGCCGAAGAAGCCGCTCCTGCTGAAGAAGCCGCTCCTGCCGAAGAAGCCGCTCCCGCTGAAGAAGCTCCGGTTGAACCCGCTACGCCTGCTGAAGAAGCTCCGGCTGAGCCCGCTGCGCCTGCTGAAGAAGCTCCGGCTTCTGAAACTA
The DNA here is from genome assembly GCA_902770245.1 of uncultured Planctomycetota bacterium. Taxonomy (GTDB): domain Bacteria; phylum Planctomycetota; class Planctomycetia; order Pirellulales; family Thermoguttaceae; genus RUG11551. Next base: position 578 of record CACXSS010000165.1, read on the forward strand.
CCAGCGATGTTATCGTATCCGAAGGCGTAAATGATGAAAGCGAATCTGACGATGAAGCTGTCAAATCTGACGATGAGAAAGCGGACTCCGCTGACGACGCCATTCCTGCCGTTCCGGAAAACGGAACTCTGGAAGACTATCAGGATTGTATCAACGCTCTGAAGGCTGCATTCCAGAAAAAAGCCCAGAGTATGATCTTCCAAGCCCAAAAGGACGGCGTCAATACTCAAACTGAAGAGTTTGCCAATTCCTTAAAAGGAGTGGCAAAAGAATACTTCGCTCGCATTGAACAGGCTATTGACAAAGCCCTGGCTCTCAAAGACGTCTCCGACAAAGATTTTGAAGAACTGGCTGTCGAAAAAATTCAGGTTTCTCGATTATCGGCGCAGATTAATAACGAAGACGATAACGTTACACTCGCAAAAATGGAAGCATTCATTGCTCAGATTCGTAAGATGGGCAGAAACAAGATTGCTGACAATTTCGAAGCCCTGTTGTTACAAAGCAAAATTGTAAATATCATCAGAAGCGGAAACGCCGAAGAATTCGCTAAAATTGCGGCTGATACTGACGAAAAAATCCAAAAAGCCGGAAAAGACATCGCACCGTCATTGGCTCGACAGGCGGTTGTTATTCTTATGGGTTCTAAACAGATGCCAGAATACAAAGCGCCGAAAGAACGCCAGGATAATTACCTCAAAGCTCTTTCTGAAGCCTCCGATCCGGAAGTTCAAAAGATGGCTGGCGATTTGGAACGCGCTATTCTCCGCGCCGAAGGCGAAAAGAGATTCCGCGACTCGCTGGGAAATGAATTCAAATTCGGCGGAACGTTTACTGACGGTTCCGAATACAACGCCAAAGATTACGCCGGCAAAGTCGTTTTGATTGACTTCTGGGCAACGTGGTGCGGACCGTGCCGCGCTGAACTGCCGAACGTCAAAAAGATGTACAAAGCCTATCACGACAAGGGCTTTGAAGTCATCGGCGTTACCTGTGACAATCCGGACGAAGAAGAGGATTTAAATAAATTCCTCAAAGACAACGACATTGCCTGGAAACAGATGTTCGACGGAAAAGCCGTAGTTCCAGATCAGAAAACCAAATCCGGAGAACCGGTTCTGGTTTCCGAATACTACGGAATTAACGGAATCCCCTGCCCTGTCCTCATTGGCAAGGACGGCAAGGTTATCTCTCTTAACGCTCGCGGCAAAGAACTCAAAGAACAACTCGTCAAAATCTACGGCGAAGTTGAGGGACTCGATGCCTCTGACGACGAAGAAATCGAGGAAGAGCTGGACATTGTCGAAGAAGACGTTGAAGAAGACGCTGCCGATGCTGACGAAGACGATCAAGCGGCTGACGAAGCCATTCCGGACGTTCCCGAAAGCGGAACGCTGGCGGATTATAAAGGGTATTTCCAAAAAGTAAACGGCATGCTCAATAAAAAAGTGCGGAGCTTTATGCGTCAGGCTAAAAAGGACGGCGTCGATCTCAAGTCTGACGAATACGCCAATTCATTGAAGAAACTTTCAAAGGAATACTACAGTCGAATGGATCAAGCGATTGACAAGACATTGCTTCTTAAAGACCTCTCCGATGATGAGTTTGGAGGAATTGTTGAAACAAAAGTTCAGCTTATCCAGATTATTACCAACCTTAACAACGAAGATGCAAGCGCCGCTTACGCTAAAATTGAAGCGTTCGCCGCTCAGATTCGCAAGATGGGAAAAGCGGAAATTGCTGACGAGATTGAATACAATATCTTCGGAAATAAAGTGATGAACTACATCAAGACAAACAACGTCGAAGAATTCGCCAAAGCCGCGGCGGCAATTGACGAAAAAGTTACAAAAGCCGGGAAAGACATCACGCCAGACTTGGCTCGACAGGCGGTTTTGATTGTTATGGGTTCCAAAGAGCTGGCAGAATACAAAGCTCCCGAAGGACGCAATGACAATTATCTCAAAGCCTTTTCGGAAGCCTCCAACCCGGAAGTCCAAAAGTTTGTCGACGTTCTGAAAACGGTTATCAATCAAAAAGACGACGAATAATCGTTAGAAAATAGTTGATGTTTTAAGAGTAATATGGCGTCTGAATAATACAATTTCATAACCATATTACTCTTTTTTTATAGTAAACGTCTCATGGAGGTTATTATGAAATATCGTTTCTTTTTATTGTCTTTGTGTTTGATTTTTTTGCTGGGGTTGTGTGCATCTGTTAATGCGAAAGAAAAAGCTGCAGATTCACAAAAAGAAACCGCTGCGGCAAAGGACGACGCCATTCCGGAAGCGCCGGAAAACGGGACTCTGGAAGAATACAAAGAGTATATCGAAAAACTTAACGAGGCGTTCCGAAATAAAGCCAGAATTATGATTAACGTCGCGCAAGCGAATCACGTCAGTTTCCGATCTGAAGAGTTTTCCAAGCCATTTAACAGCATGGCAAAGGAATACATGGATCGCATTTTCCAGGCAACCGACAAAGCGCTGCTTCTCAAAGACGTCTCCGACAAAGATTGTGAAGAATTGGTTAACAGGAAAATTCAGCTTCTTCAAGCATTGGCTCAGATTAACAACGATGGCGAAGACGCTTTTACTGCCGAATTGGAAGCCCTTGCAGATCAGCTTCGCAAGATAGGCAAAACAAAGCTTGCCGAAAATATTGAAGGAAAGCTTCTCCAGAATAAGATCATTGGTTATGTCCGTTCTGGCGACGTCAAAAATTTCTCAAAAATCGCCGCTGAAATCGACGAAAAAGTCGAAAAAGCGGGAAAGGATATCACGCCTCCGTTGGCTGTACAAGCAATGATAATCGTTTTGGGCGCCAAAGATCTGAAAGAGTACAAAGCTCCTGAAGATCGTCAAGCCAAGTACCTCAAAGCGCTCTCGGAAGCCTCAGATCCGGAAGTCCAAAAGCTGGCTTTCCAATTGGAAAGCGCCATTCGCCGCGCTGAAGGCGAAAAGAGATTCAAGGAAGTCCTGGGCAATGAATTCAAATTCGGCGGAACGTTTACCGACGGTTCCGAATACAAAGCCGAAGATTACGCCGGCAAAGTCGTTCTGATTGACTTCTGGGCAACATGGTGCGGTCCGTGCTGCGATGAACTGCCGAACGTCAAAAAGATGTACAAAGCCTATCACGACAAGGGCTTTGAAGTCATTGGCGTTTCCCTCGACGATCCCGACAAAGCGGAAAAGAATTTAAATACATTCCTCAAATTTAACGACATTCCCTGGAAACAGATGTATGATAAAAAGGCGGTCGTTCCTGGAGAAAAGAACAAAGACGGCAAACCGGTTACGGTTTCCGAATACTATGCAATTAACTCAATTCCCTGCCCCATTCTCATTGGAAAAGACGGCAAGGTTATTTCCCTTAACGCTCGCGACATAGAACTCAAAGAACAGCTCGTCAAAATCTACGGCGAAGTCAAAGGTCTTGACGATGACGACGAGGACGCTGATGACGAAGACGATCAAGCCGCTGACGAAGCCATTCCGGACGTTCCCGAAAACGGAACTCTGGCAGATTATAAAGAGTACGTCAAAAAGGTAAACGACATGCTCGATAAAAAAACTAAACACATGGTACGTCAAGCAAAAAAGAACGGCGTTGACCCCCTGTCTGAAGAATACGCCAATTCCTGGAATGAAATGGGAACGAAATATTACAGCCTCATGGAAAAGGCAGTCGATAAGGCGATTCTTCTCAAAGATATCTCCGATGAAGAGTTTGATGCATTGTACGTAATGAAGCTTCAGCTTATCCAAATCTTAACCCAGCTTAGCAACAAAAAGGTTGACACTTTTAAAGCCAAAACGCTGGCTTTTATCGAACAGCTTCGCAAAATGGGCAAAGAGGAACTGGCTAAGGATCTCGAAAACATCATCCTTCGAGTTAAAATGCACGAGTACGTCGAGTCAAAGAACGTCGAAGAATTCGCTAAAGCGGCGCTTGAGGTTGACGAAAGAGTCAAAAACGCCGGTAAAGACATCACGCCGGACTTGGCTCAGACGGCAATACTGACTGTTATGGGCGCCAGCGAGCTGCCAGAATACAAAGCCCCCGAAGGACGCACCGACAATTACCTCAAAGCCCTTGCGGAAGCCTCCAACCCGGAAGTCCAAAAGTATGTCGACGTTCTGAAAACGGTTATCAATCAAAAAGACGAAGAATAATCGTTAATCGGGGTTAGCCCCATGTATTAAACCGCATTGTCGTCCGCATTGAGTCCTTTTTCCTCTCTTTGCGGACGATAACCGTTTCTTGACGTCTCTGAATTCTCATATTTATTCTTCGCAAAAAAGAACGCCTCGTTGCCCTCTCGTCCAAATATTCCTATTGCAATCTTTTTAAAAATGAGTAATAATATCTTCATAGAACATATATATAATACATGCTGGACGGCGTTGGCGCTTTCCAGTGCAGTAATACATTTATACAAAATCGTTTTTATGAAGAATTTTTTAATCAACGCGGTTAAGATTTTAGCGTCGGTCGGCATTTTGGCGTTCCTGTTTTACATGGCGATTAACACGACGGACGCCAACGGAAAGAACGTGTTTAACGTTCTGATGGAAACTCAAAAGAACTGGACGTTTATGCTTTTGGCTTTTCTATGCTGTATGGCGGCGGCAATCATTACGTTCGTTCGATGGCATCTGCTCAACCGCGCTGTTGGATTTCAGGTGCATTGGCTGGACTCCGTTCGCATCGGGTTTATCGGATTTCTTGTCAACCTGGCGCCCGTTGGCGGAATCGTCGGCGGCGACCTGCTCAAGGCGTGGATTCTTGCCAAAGAACAAGAAACGATTGACAAAATGAAAACCGGCATTGAAAAGCCTCAGTCGCGCATTCCAGACGCGCTGGCAACCGTCTTTACAGACCGTCTGTTTGGATTGTACGCGCTGTTCCTGCTGGCTGCGTTTGCTATTTTCTTTTCCGGAATCGACAGGACAACAGACAACGCCGTCATTCAGAAAATCTGTTACGCGACGTATATTATAGCCGTTGCGTGGACGGTTTTGATCGGAATCATTCTCGGGCCGGACTACACCAACGGCAAATCAATTGCTGCGTTGGGGAGAATTCCCTACGTCGGACCGGGCTTAAAACGAACCGTCGAGTCCATTCGTCTGTTTCAGAAACACATCAAAACGCTGGTCGCTGTTACAGTCTTGGGTCTGGCGGTACATTTCTTTCTTGCCTCATGCGTTTTCCTGATTTCCGCATCGCTTTTCGGCGCGAATTCCCTCCCGCTGGAAACGCATTTGGTAATCACGCCTTTGGGATTGTCAACCGGGGCGATTCCGTTAAGCGTCGGACCGTTTGAAATGGTTTTGGATATCTTCTATTCCGCTATTCCTCTGGCGACAGGCGAAAAGATGCTCGTCGGTTCCGGGCTGGTAGTCGCATTGACGTATAGAATTATCCAGCTGCTGACGTCGACGTTCGGCGTTGTGTATTATTTTAGCAGTAAACAGGAAATCCAAAGCGTTATGAAAGACAGCGCAAATAAGGGAATAGGGAATAGGGAGTAGGGAATTAGCAATTAGCAATTGACGCAAAGCGCCTCAATAATCGCTAATCGCTAATTAAAAACTCAAGTCGGTTCAATATACTTTTTTATATATCATGTCAACTGGAAAACCGAAAACGTTAGTCGAACTGCTTCAGGATTTCGCCGTTCAGCGAAAGCGCATGCAGGACGAATTGCAAAAAGTCATTATTGGTCAAAACGAAGTCATTGAGCAGCTTTTCGCGGCGATTTTTACTCGCGGGCATTGCCTTCTCGAAGGCGTGCCGGGGCTGGCGAAAACGCTCATGGTTTCGACCCTGGCGAAGATTCTGGACGTCCAGTTTAAGCGAATCCAGTTCACGCCTGACCTCATGCCGACCGACATTACCGGGACAAACGTTCTCGACGAAGACGAAAACGGTCGCCGCAACTTCCGTTTTGTAGAAGGTCCCGTGTTTACCAACATCCTCTTGGCGGATGAAATCAACCGTACTCCGCCTAAAACCCAGGCGGCTCTGCTTCAGGCAATGCAAGAACGGGAAGTAACCGTCGGTCAGACGACGTACGAGCTGCCTGCGCCGTTCTTTACGATTGCCACTCAAAACCCCATCGAGCAGGAAGGCACGTACCCGCTGCCGGAAGCCCAGCTCGACCGGTTCATGTTCAATATCAAAATCAATTATCCGACTCTGGAAGAGGAAGAACGCATTCTCGCCGCCACGACGCGAAGCGAAAAGGTTGAAATCGGACACATTCTCAACGGAAAGACGATTCTCGTTTTCCAGAAGCTGGTCAACTCGGTTGCCGTCAGCCAGTACATCGTCAAATACGCTGCGGCTCTGGTCAGAGCGACGCGCCCGAAATCGGCAGACGCGCCCAAGTTCGTTCAGGAACTGGTCGACTGGGGCGCTGGTCCCCGCGCCGGGCAGTTTCTCATTCAGGGCGGAAAAGCCATCGCCGCCATGGACGGACGCTTCTCGGTCGCCATCGACGACATCCGCAAAATCGCCGTCCCCGCTTTGCGGCACCGAATCAGCGCCAACTTCCAGGCGCAGGCGGAAGGCATGACGACGGACGACATCATCAAACGCCTCATTGAAGTAACGCCCCCGCCGATAATTAACAAAAACTAAAAGGAGCTTAAACTCTTGACAACGGTTCGTTTTTAATTACAATAAAGAATAACAGGTCAAGTGCAAGCGAAAAGTCGACACCCGATGATAGTTTTAAAACACTCAACTGTCTACTTTATGCTTGCACTTGACCAATAATTGATAAAAAAGTTGTTATGACTATTCGTCCGTTCTCAACCAACTTTAAAACGAGAATATAGATTTATGACAGAGAATCCCAGACTGACGAATGACGTGGTTTTCAGTTTCCTGATGTCCAGCGAGGGTTCAGAACCTGCGCTTAAATCGTTTGTCAATGCTGCTTTGGCAGACGCTGGACGTCCGCTGACGAAATCCGTTTCAATACTTCACCCGTTTTCGCTTAAAACGTTTCAGTCAGATAAGTTGTGCGTTTTTGACGTCAAAGCGCAAGACGTTGAAGGACGGTATTTCAATATTGAAATGCAAACAACGAACAAAAAGGGGTTCAATAATCGTATA
>CACXSS010000166.1 GCA_902770245.1 uncultured Planctomycetota bacterium
ACATAACCTCGTCTTTTCCGCCCGCGCGGCTTCGCGCTCCGTTTAATCCGTCAAATCCGTGAACGGACTGTCCTGCTCAAAACCGTTAGGTACGCAGTTGCCGGATGAACCTCATTTTTCGGAAAATTTCAAGTAGAACAAGCATAAATCCTGAATCCCCTATTGCTGAACTTGCCGTATAAGATTTACGGTTAGACGTCAAATCACAAAACCATGGGCTGCGTCCGTGGTTTCTTTTTTAATGGTCTTATATACCAGATTCTGCAAAGTTTTAAAGACAAAAAGACGGCTTACGAGCAAAAAAATCCCCCGCAAGTAATTGCGAGGGAACTGGATACCGGAGGTGGGAGTCGAACCCACACATCCTTGCGGACAATGGATTTTGAATCCATCGCGTCTGCCATTCCGCCACTCCGGCATGAATTTATAAACAATATATCACGAAATCCTACTTTATCAAGGGGGGGCAGGAAAAGATTTTGCATTCTGCCAGATGAGCCAAAAATCCCACAAAAAAAGTCAAAGGCGTTGCTTTTTCTAAAAGGATATATTATACTAAAGATGTTATTAAAACAACAAAAGGAGTTTTGTCATGAAAAGACTTGTTATGATTTCAGTTCTGGCGTTAAGCGCGTTACTATTCTCCAACGCGATGGCAAACAAGCCGGAAAACGGCGTTGAAACAGATTCGTTTCTAAATGAAGCAGATAATTCCGTCGGCGACGAAGACGCAATAGCGTTCGGCGACGAGGGGGCGGACAATGAGGAAAGTGAAATCAAGAAGAATTTAGATATTCCGTTAGAGGACTTATTTGAATCATTAAATTCATCGTCAAATTCATCGCCCCGTTTTTTTAACGGCGCGTCAAAAGAAGTTATTGATAAAGCCAATCAGATTTTTGACAATCCGGATTATCGGCAAGCTCTTTTAGACGCCATTCGTCTGGTTGCGGACAACCCCGGCGTCTATTTCCCGTATGAAGTCAAAGAGGGGCAAACTTATCCGTCAACGCGTTGGCATCCAATTGAATGGGTTCTCAGTACAGGACGCAATCGGGAACTGACCAGCGAGGAAGTCAAAATATATCGTCAGATTCGGGACGAGGCGGCGAACGCAGCGTTTGAACTGGCAAACAAGACTTCTGACCCTCAGCTGCGATTAGCGAAACTGGACGACGTTCTGCGGCAGTACCCGGCGTCGAGCGTCGCTCCGGCAATTGCTCTGGAATTGGGCGACGCGCTGGCGGAACAAAGCGCTGCGCTTTTTGCTGCGGACTATTGGCTGCGTCTGATTCGTCCGGTGATTCTTGGACGTAAAAGGTTGGGTTCGATAAAACCGCACTGGGAACTGTTTTATCCGTCAGATAAAATACCCGTTTCAGAAGCGGAGATTGCCGCTCGTTTGGTTGTTTTAGAAATGCTGGGAGGATGCCCAAACGTTTTGAAAAAGACGTCAAAAGGGGAGACGGAACTCGACGCGTTCAAGCGGCTCTATCCTAACGCGAAAGGCGTTGTCAATGCGAAAAAGATTGTTATTGACCCGCCCGAAATTCCCTTTCCGGAAGCAATGACTCAATACGAAGGAAAAGAAGTCGTTCTGGCAGGCTATCTGACAGAGTTTTGGAATGCAGTAAAGAATAAACATGGGGACAATCTTTTAAACAATAATCTGTCATTACGGGACGAACCAAATGATCCGGAAGTAACACAAACCGATTCTGAAGAAGACTGGTCGATGTTCGAAACGGATGAGTTGAAATGCAATCAGTTTGGGCTTTATGACGTCAATCCGGTGGAATTAAACGGATCGGTTTATCCCGGAAAATTTCTATATTATCACGTCTATGACAAAGACGGTCAAAGCGGGCGCAGAGAACTGCCGTTATGCATTCACCCGTCAAATGGGCTGGTTGTCTTTACTCAGGGGGAAGTTCCTTTGAAACCGAATCAGCTTCCCAAAGGCGACGAAGCCCAGTCTGTTCTTTATTCAGGCCGCGTTCCGAAAGATTTTAAGCCTGTAAGCAACTGGCTGGTCTGTATTGATCGCAGCAACGGCAATAAAGTTCTCTGGACGCGCGCCTGGAATAACGCCTGGTCGGCATGGGGCGGTTCCGGCATATTCCATGACGGCAAATTCTATATAATGGAATTCTGCCGTAACGATAAAAGCCTGGCAGACGTCTGTGACTTCAATGCAGTATACTTACATTGCCTGGATGAGAAAACGGGAAAGAGCGTTTATCGGACTAAAATTTTATCCGGTGTATTTGACGCATACGACAGATTATCTTATAACAACATTACTATTGTCAATAATCTTTATTTCCTGAATGAAGCGTTACAGAGATCAAATTATTCTTCTGTATTCAGAATTGAAAGGTTTTCATGCAATTGTTACGCACGAATCGTTGACGGGAAACCCGTTTATTACATACCATGAGGCGGCTGCTGCGCCAATTAACAAAAAAACAGAGCGTTCGCTATTTTGCAGCGAACGCTCTTGAATATTTTACGGTTTAACGATTAACGTTATCGTTCCGCGGCGGCGACGACGGCGTCGGCGGTAATGCCGAATTCTTTCATCAGTTTCGCAAACGGGGCGCTGGCTCCGAAAGATTTCATGCCGATAAAGGCGCCTTTAGATCCGATGTACTTTTCCCAGCCGAAGGGCAGCGCGGCTTCGACCGCAACGCGGTTTTCACATTCCGGCGGAAGGACGGAGGCTTTATAGGCGTCGTCCTGAGCGTCAAACCATTCCCAGCACGGCATGCTCACAACGCGGGCTTTCTTGCCCTTCTGAGCAAGCGTCTTTTGCGCTTCGAGGCAGATTCCGACTTCGGATCCCGTTCCGATAAGAATGACGTCCGGCGTCCCGTCACAGTCTGAAAGGACGTAAGCGCCTTTGCTTGTCATGCTGGCGGGGGCGAGAGTCGAGCGGTCAAGCGTCGGGAGGTTCTGTCTGGTAAGAACCATGCACGTTGGGGTTGTGTTCTGATTCAAGGCGGTTTTGTACGCCCAAACGACTTCGTTGGCGTCGGCGGGACGAACGACAGCCATGTTCGGCATGCAGCGCAAAGACGCCAGCTGTTCGACCGGCTGATGAGTCGGACCGTCTTCTCCAACGCCGATAGAATCGTGAGTGAAAACGTAAATGTTGGGCAATCCCATCAAACTCGCCAAACGCATGGCGGGGCGAAGGTAATCGCAGAAGACGAAGAACGTCGCGCAGTATCCGCGCAGTCCGGAAAGGGTCAAGCCGTTGCAGATCGCGCCCATGGCGTGTTCTCGAATTCCAAAATGGAAGTTGCGCCCGCCGCGGTCGTTGGCGGAGAACTCGCCTGCGCCGTCGAATTTGAGGAACGTGTTGTTGGACGGCGCCAGGTCGGCGGAACCGCCCAAGAGCCACGGCAAGCCCTGAGCGCACATGTTGAGAACCTTTCCGCCCGAGGCGCGAGACGCCATGCCTTTCGCGTCGGCGGGGAATTCCTCAACCGCGCTGTCCCACCCGGCGGGCAGTTTGCCGGAAAGAATCGCGACCAGCTGAGCGGCTTTTTCCGGGTTGGCGGCGCAGAAGCTCTTAAATTCTTCTTCCCATTGAGCGTATTCCCGTTTGCCATTTTCGACAACGCCCTGTCGGAACATCTGTTTGACTTCTTCTGGAACGTAGAACTTTTTCTCGGGATCCCAGCCGAGGGCTTTTTTGGTCAGAACGATTTCTTCTTCTCCCAGCGGAGCGCCGTGAGCGGCGGCGGTTCCCGCCTTGTTGGGCGAACCGAATCCGATAACGCTTTTAACAATAATGAGCGTCGGGCGGGCGGTTTCCGCTTCGAATTCGTCAAAAGCGTGACGCAGCGCGTTGAGATCGTTGACGTCGGCGACTTTCACAACGTTCCAGCCGTACGCTTCAAACCGTTTGGCGACGTCTTCCGTAAAGGCGAGTTTGGTTGACCCTTCAATCGTAATGCCGTTGTCGTCATAAATCCAGCACAGGTTGGACAGTTTAAGCTGCCCCGCCAACGACGCGGCTTCGCTGGAAATGCCTTCCATCATGTCGCCGTCGCCGCACAAAGCATAGACATTGGACGCGAAGAGGCGTTTATCGAATCGCGTCGCCATCCAGTCGGACGCAATCGCCATGCCGACGCTGGTCGCAACGCCCTGTCCGAGCGGTCCGGTTGTAACTTCCACGCCAGAAGTGTGACGGTATTCCGGATGCCCGGCGCAGCGAGAACCCCATTGACGGAACGACTTCAAATCGTCAATCGTAACGGCTTTTTCGCCGGTCGGAACGCCGTTGGCGTCAAGCTGATCGACTTCGCACAGATGAAGCAATGCGTATTGCAACGTCGACGCGTGCCCAATCGAGAGGACGAATTTATCGCGTCCGAGCCAAAGCGGATGGGCGGGATCGTACTTCATGCGTTCGTTATAAAGCAGGTACGCAACCGGAGCCATCGCCATCGGCGTGCCGGGATGTCCGCTGTTAGCCGCCTGAACGGCGTCCATTGCCAAGGTGCGAATGGTATTCAAAGCTAAGGTTTCTGACATGGTAAGTAGTTTGTGGTAAGTGGTTAATGGTAAGGATTTTCAGACAATTTAAAAAACGGCTGCGAAAACGCCTATTGCCGCTGTCCCGAACTGTCTATATATATTAATAATATAAAATTATTATCCGGGAAGAAACGGTTTTGTCAAGGAGGGGGCAGGGGGGAAAACGCTCCTGCTTTATGACAAACGTTTTGGCTAAAATTAATCGTTGATAGCGCTCCCTATGCTGCCGAACCTGTCTCCCCCCCTACCTAAACGCGCTATTTTATATATAATATAGATAATTATTAATGATAAGCAGAAGAATGTACGATTATAATTAGGGAATAGGGAGTTGGGAATAGTATTTCGCCTTCGGCGAATTGGATTATAACTCCTCCCTCCGTTGGTTAAAACCCACGGAGCGAGAAGGGCGCTTGCGTCAACTCCTCCCTCCTCACTCCTCACTCCTAACTAACAACCACAACGTTCACTAAATAATATTATTTCCTTTAACCCCACAAGGCATAGCCATGTCGTATTTGATTGCACCGCACGGCGGAATGTCCGCCCCGTTGAATTTAACCGTTCCCGCAGACCAGATTGCCGATTTCACCGCTCAGGCGGCTGAGTTGGTTAAGGTTCCCGTCTCTGACGCGGACCTTTCTACCGTTTACCGGTTCGGCGACGGCGGTTTGACCCCTCTGACCGGTCCGATGGACAAGGAAACCTACGACCGCGTTCTCAACGAAGAAAACATTCTCTCTAACGGCAAGGCGTACGCCTGGACGATTCCGCTGTCTTTGCCCGTTACGGAAGAACTGGCGAAAACCCTCAAAGTGGGGCAGAAAGTCGCGCTGGTCAACACGGCTGACGAAATCGTCGCTGTTCTGGAACTGACTGACGTCTTCCCGTGGGACAAAGTCGACTACGTTAAAAAAGTCTATCTGACCAGCCGCACCGATCATCCCGGCGCGAAAATGGTTTTCGTCAACGACGGCGCGAAGACGTGGCTTATCGGCGGCAAGATTCAGGTTCTTCCGCCCAAAAAGAACCCGGCGTTCGGCAAGTACGTTCTCTCCCCGACGGAAGTTCGCGATCTGCTGGAATCCAAAGGCTGGGAACGCGTTGTCGCTTTCCAAACTCGCAACCCGCTCCATCGCGCTCACGAATACGCTTTGGTTTACGGTTTGGAAACGCTGCTCAAGCAGGGATTTAACGCCGGCGCGTGCCTCAACCCGCTCGTCGGAGAAACCAAGGGCGACGACGTCAACGCTGAAATCCGCATGCAAACCTACGAAAAGCTCATTGCCGATCGCGCTTTGGGCGAAGGCGACTCGGACGCTCAGCTGTGGGCAAACCGACCGGGCGAAGCGGTTCCGGACAGAGTCATCCTTCTCGGGCTGGATATCAAGATGTTCTACGGCGGACCGAAAGAAGCTGTCATGCACGCCATTTACCGTCAGAACTTTGGGTTTACCGACCTGATTATCGGCCGCAAGCATGCAGACGCCCCCTACGACGACGGCACGGCGATTTGGGGCGACTTCGACGCTCAGGAGATTTTCAACAAACTCAACGGCGACCTGCAGATTCACCCGCTCAACGTTGGATTTGCCGCCTATTACGAATCCATCGGCCGCGTCGACCTGATGGAATTCCACAAGGACGAAAAGCCCGTCTTCATTTCCGGAAAACAGGTTCGCGCTACGCTCCAGAAAGGCGAACACGTCGACCCGCGCATTATGCGTCCCAGCACGTCGGAAATTCTCGCCGCGGCGATGAAGATTGATTAGCAATTAGCAATTAGTAATTAGCAATTAGCAATTACGCAAAGCGCTGTTCAGTGAGGAATTGGGAATAACATTTCGCCTTTCCAACTCCTCACTCCTCACTTCTAACTCCTAACTACTTTCCCCTAACTTTAACTCAAAAAACTATTATGATTATTGGCGTTCCACGAGAAATTAAACCCCAGGAAGACCGCGTTTCCATGACCCCGGCTGGGGTCGACGCCTGCGTTCGCGCCGGGCATGAAGTCGTTATCGAGTCCGGAGCCGGAGCCGGCAGCGGATTCACCGATGAAGAATACGTCCGCGCTGGCGCGACGATTCTCAAAACCGCTCAGGAAACCTTTGAAAAGGCGGATATGATCGTCAAAGTCAAAGAACCGCTTCCCGCTGAAATCCCATTCCTGAAAGAGAATCAGGTTGTATTCACGTATTTCCATCTCGCTCCTGACAAGGAACTGACAGACGCTCTTCTGAGATCGAAAATCATCGGCATTGCGTACGAAACCGTTCAGCTTCCCAACGGCGCGCTGCCGCTGCTGTCCCCGATGAGCGAAATCGCCGGACGCATGGCGGTTCAGGTTGGCGCGTTCCTGCTGGAACGAACCAACGGCGGCCGCGGCGTTCTCCTTGGCGGCGTTTCCGGCGTTGAAAAGGGTAAAGTCGTTATCGTCGGCGGCGGAAACGTCGGCGCGTCTGCCGCGAAAATCGCTCTCGGCATGGGCGCTCAGGTAACAGTTCTGGACTTGTCCGGACCGCGTCTGGCTTATCTGGACGACATTTTCAACAGCCGTCTGCAAACCCTCATGTCCAACTCGTACAATATCGAAGCGGCTGTGAAAGACGCTGACCTGGTTATCGGCGCGGTTCTCGTTCCCGGATCCCGCACGCCGAAACTGGTTAAAGAGTACATGGTCAAGCAGATGAAACCCGGCGCCGTTCTGGTTGACGTTGCTATCGACCAGGGCGGATCAATTGAAACCATCGACCGCTGCACGACTCACGAACACCCGTACTTTATCAAGCACGGCGTTGTCCATTACTCTGTCGCGAACATGCCCGGCGCCGTTCCGCGAACGTCAACCTTCGCACTGACCAACGCCACGCTGCCATATATTCTCAAGCTGGCTGGTCTCGGCGCAGAAGGAGCCATGAAAGCCGATCCCGCTTTGATGAAAGGTCTCAACCTGTACAAGGGTCTTTTGACCTTCAAAGGCGTTGCAGACGCTCAGGAACGAGAGTACGTCGAGGCGGAGAAGCTGTTTTAGTTGCGAGTTGCGAGTAGCGAGTTGCGAGAAAACGAAAGCGCTTTGCGCTAACTCCTAACCCCTCACTCCTAACTCCTAACTAGCTAACACTTATTTT
>CACXSS010000167.1 GCA_902770245.1 uncultured Planctomycetota bacterium
AACCAAACGTGTTGCCGATTCTTCGCCCGGTGAACTTTGTCAATGAAGACGAAGAAGTTACCGACGCCTTGCATTTGTTTGTCGAACAGCACGCCCATTTGGCGATTGTTCAGGACGAGCAGAAGCATACGCTGGGAATTGTTACATTGGAAGACATCGTCGAAGAACTGGTTGGCGACCTGGACGACGATTTCAACGCGGACGAGAAGATTCCTGAATCCTCTGACGGGGGACGCATGGCGTCGCTGCCGAAATTCATCAACGATTTATCCGAACACGTGTTTATTATCGGCGGCGGAGCGTCGATGAAAGAGGTTATTTCCGTTCTCAATAAAGAGAATTGCTGCGGACGCTGGTACGGCGACGCGCCGTCGGGAACCATCTCTCAATGGCTTTTAACTCAAATTGACGGCGCTCTGAAACCGAACAAACGGGTTTCGGTCAACGGCTGGGATTTTATCGTCCGCCGAACGCGTCACAACAAGGTTTTTGACGCTCTGGTTCTTCCTTACGGACAGAACGAAGCGCTTCGGGAGGAAAGCCAGTCATGACGCAGTCGGATATTAACCATATCATTTTGTTTGTCGGCGGGCTGACGCTGTCGATTGTCTGTTCAACGATCTGTTCGCTGTGCGAGGCGGCGCTGTTAAGCCTGACGCCGGGGCAGATTGAGGAATTCGCAGCCCGAAACAAATCCAAAGGCAAAGTTTGGCAGAATTTCAAAAAGAACATTCACGACCCGATTTCCGCGATTTTGCTGCTCAATACGTCCGCCCATACTATCGGGGCGACGATCGCCGGCGCGCAATTTCAGCTGTTGTTCCATAACATCCCGCTGACTGTATTTTCGGTGGTCTTTACGTGGGTTATGCTGCAGTTTACGGAGATTCTGCCCAAGACGCTGGGCGTTCGTTACAACGTTGCCGTTGCCAGCATTATGACGCGTCCGCTGCAGTTTATGGTCTGGGCGGCGATGCCGTTCATGCGCATCGTGCGATTCCTTAACCGTCCGTTTGAACGGGAATCGAGAACCGCGCCAACGTCTCCGACAGACGAGATTTCCGCTTTGGCGGGAATTGCCCGGCTGCGAAAACAGCTCGACGTCCATCAGGAGCGCATTTTCCGTCAGACCGCCGCATTGCAGGAACAGTACGCCTTTGAGGTTATGGTTCCGGAAACGCAAATCAAGTTCATTTCCACCGATATGACGCTTGCCGAGGCGATAGACGTCATTCACGCCGACCCGCACACCCGATTCCCCGTTGTGGAAGGTCAGGACGTCAACAACATTTTGGGCTACGTCAATTTCAAGGAACTGATCTCGTGGTCGTCTGTAAATCCCAAAGCTCCCAACGTCCGCGGCGTTATGAGAAAGATTCATTTTATCGAACCGCAGACGGAACTGTCGGACGTCCTCAAGCTGTTTGTCAACCAGCACGCTCACATGGCGATTGTTACCTCCGGAGACGTCAACAAAAACGGCGAAGGGGGAGAAACGCTTGGTCTGATTACGCTGGAAGACATATTGGAAGTTCTCTTTGGGGAGCTGGAAGACGAGTTCGACGCTCCGTTCGGCGGCCGCCGCTCTTTCGCGACGCTGCAAAAACTCCGGGCGAAGAAAAGCTCTAAAAACAAAGCGGTTGACAATTAAAAAACTACTCTGGACAAGATTCCTGATATTTGGTATATAGACAAAAAACATACTAAATATTAAGGAATCCAAAATGAATAAATACATTGTACTCAGCGCGCTGACGCTTGTTTTTAGTCTGACTATTGGCTGTCAGAACTGCGGATACAGAACCGCTCATTCCTCGCGGTATCAAACGCTTGTCGGGACGACGCGTCTTGCCTCGCCGCAGACGAGTTGCCGTTATAATACATGCAGCGCTTATAATACCTGTAATACGTGCGATACGCAATTGCTTGCCAATAACGGGCAGTTTTATCCCAATGCGTACGCTCAATATCCAACTCCAGCTCAAAACGGTTTGTATGATCAGTATGCCGGGCAGAACGTTTCAGCGAGTAACAGTTTGCTGGATGGAACGCAGTCTGCTCCAAGCGAATCTCCTTTGCGTTGGCGCCGCGTTACAGAGGAGGAACAGCAATACGCCAACTCGTCTGTCGATCCGACTTCAGCAGGAATCGCATCGGCTCTGAGCGCGCCTGCGTTCGGTTCGCCCGCTCCCGCGCCTAATTTTGCGCCTCGTTATCCCAATTCTTCTCCCAGAGCGGCGAGAGGAGTCGCGTCGGCGTTAGAAACGCCAGATTATCCCGCGCCGCCGTATCCTCCCCGATATCCCAATTCTTCCCCCAGAGCGGCTATGGGAGTGGCGTCGGCATTAACTCCTGGACGTCCCATGCCAGGCGCACCGTCGCAATATCCCAACCAGTATCCGGATCAATACCCAAATCAGTATCCTAGTCAATATCCCAATTCATATCCCAGAACGACGGCTGGCATGGATTCCTCTGTAAGCGTTCCCAATCATCCTTTGCCGCCGCAATACTCGAATTCGTATCCTGGTTCGTATTCCAGATCGCCGATGGGAATGAATCCGTCAGAAACCCCGGGATACGGTTCATCGAACGCCGATCAAATGCGTTGGCGTCACGTTACAGAAGAGGAACAGCAATACCGCAGCTCACAGCGAGGAATGGCTCAAAACTATGCTGGGTATGGCGAAGACCAGCCTCTGACCGTTCCGGTTTATCAGGGAGGCGGCGAGGACGCGGCTTCAACTCAAGCGGCTCCAACGCAAGGGACGCCAGCGCAAGGGTATTCGTCTACGCCGGAGATTGACCCGAACGCTCTGCCTATGCCGGAGCCGCCGACGGGAACGTTTTAAGGCAGTAGGCAATAGAGGTTCAACTGCGTAATTCCGCTTCCGCTGGTCGCTACATTACCGCCTTCCATCTTCTTGCAACTCGCAACTTAATAATGGATTTTGAAGTCAAACTGACGGATATTTTTGAAGGTCCGATGGATCTGTTGCTGTACCTTGTACGGAAACAGGAGTTGGACATTTGCAATCTTCCGTTGAGTATAATTACCCAGCAATTTCTGGAATTCACAAAAGTTCTGGAATTTTTGGACTTCAACGAGATTGGCGAGTTTCTTTGGGTAGCGGCTCAGCTGATTGAAATCAAGTCAAAACAAATCCTGCCGGACGCGGAGGCGATTGAGCAAGACGAAGTCGAGCAGGATAAGACGAGTTTTATCGCTCATTTGCTGGAATACAAAAAATATCGAGATGCAGCGGCGGATCTGGAACGCTCCGGAGAATTGATGCAGCAGAATTATCCGCGTTTGGCGAACGACCTCCCGCCGAGAACTCAAAACTTTGCCTCGGAACCGATTAAACGCGTCGAGCTGTGGGACCTGGTAAGCGCGTTTGGACGAATTGTCAAAGAATCGCAAGTCGATCCGCAAAGCCGAATCGTCAACAACGAGCCGCCGATTTACGTCTATATGCAAAAGATTCAGGACAAGCTCAAAACGCAGGGAACGACCACGTTTTCAGAGCTGTTTCAGCCTGGCATGAAACGCACCGCTTTAATCGGCACGTTTTTGGGCGCCATGGAACTCATCCGACACTTTGGCGTTCAGGCGCAGCAGTACGAACTGTTCGGGGAAATCTGGATTTCCAAAGGCGAACACTGGACGGAAAATCTGGATTTGTCTCAGGTTGACACTTACGGCTCAACGCCCACGCCGGCAGCTTAGGGAGTAGGGAATAGTGTCGCCTTTGGCGAATTATAAACTACTCGCCTCTCCCTATTTCCTGTTCAGTTTTCTCCTCTTTTTGTCGATAAGATGATAAAGGACGCTTTGTCAAAGCGTTCGTGTATTATTGTATTAATATAGTAAATCCAGTAAAAATGGGTCTGTTTAATTTCTGGCGAAAAAAGGAAACGCAGCCAACTGCGACAGCTGAAGATCAGCAGAATGCCGTTTCTGCCGCTCCGGATAAGGATAAAGCGTCGAAACCGGCTAAAAAGACCGCGTCTAAAAAGCGGGAATCGAAGCCGAAAGCCGTTCCCGGTCCAGACCCATTGCAGCTGGCGGTTGACAAAATCGCAACGCGTCCGCAAGGCGAATTTGTATTATACGATCAGGCGGCGAATTTGTTTCCTCATCGAATTCTGGAACTCGGAATTGACGATGGGGAGCGCATTTCGACGCTGCTTCAGTTTGGAACTCTGGTTGTTGACCCAACTGAATTGCTCTATGTCGGCTTGGACTGGTTTGAGGACAGAACTCCGCAGCAACGCCCTGGTTTGACGTACGCTCAGGCAACAAAACTGTTGGCGAACTTAGGCGTAAAAGCGAAATTGCAGCCCGGCGATCCGTTGACGTCTTTTTTGCCGATTGCCAATTCTCTCACGGCGAAAAAGGTGGACTGGGTTATGATTTCCAGCGAAATTCGACCGAAAGTTATGCGCCAGCTTTGGCCCCTGTTTCCACGCATTCTTAAACCGGAAACGAGATTCTTTTTAGAGAAAAACGGCGAATACAAGCTCATCGCGCCGGAAGAAGTTGAACGAATCGCCCGAAAGGCGGAAGCGCTCAATAGGCAGTAGGCAATAGGCAATAGGCAGTAGGCAGTAGGCAGTAGTTTTTTAAACTCTTTCGTCTTTTTTGATTCTTTCGTGTATTTCGTGTTAAAAATATTCTTCTCGCAACTTGCAACTTGCAACTATTCCGTATAGCCGGAGCAACCGGACTTTTCGGAAAAACCATCGTCAGCGGAAGAAAAAAAGATAAATTGCGATTGAACTCAAAATCAACCGAATATTATTTCTGTTGTTAGTTAGCTTTGATTTAACGCAGCGGAGATTGATTGTGAGTCAATTTAATATTTTTTCAGATGTGGATCAACGCGTCGATTCAGACGCTCGCCCCTGTTTGCCAACGATTGAATCGATGGGATCTTTACCGGCGTTGTTGAGAAGTTACGAAAAAATATTGGGTTGGACGTTTCGCTTTATTCCGCGCAATGACGAAGCCGCGTCAGTTTGGGAACAGGTTTTTCAATGTAACGAATTGACCGGCGCTTTGCCCGTCGAAGATAACGAGCCGCATTGTGCGCCTAGTTTACGGGTTATTCAGCCGTCAGAGTCCTCTGACAACGAACAAGCCAGCCAGTCGTCCTCCAGCGTCCCGGTTGAAATTCGACTTTCAGACGGCAAAATGCACGAGGCGGGAATCATTGAATATCGCAGCGCCGGCGGCGTTTGGAGTTCTTTCAGTGCGTTAGCGCGTCAAGCTGCGTCTGCCATAGCAGACATGGTGGGCGAGGCTCTTTCAACGCGTTATCAGCTTTGGCGCAGAGAGTCTGAACTGGCAGCGAAAAGCGCGATGTCGATTTGTCTGCAAAACGATGAAGACCGTCAGCTGGCGTTTTTACTGCAGGAGATTCTTCATAAAACCGCCGACGCCTTGGGCTGCGTCGCGGCTTCAATGTATCTCCTGGACGACAAAACGTCTGTATTAAAAATGCGTTCCTGCTGGGGATTGCCGACAGAACGGCTTATGGAGCCAGCTCGACCCCTTCGCGGTTCTGCGGCGGATTTAGAAGCAATGCTCGGCAGAGCCATCGTTCTGGAAGACGAAGAAGCCATGCGGCAATGGAATTCGCCGGAGGATTTTCAGTCCGGATTGTGCGTTCCGATTATTTCTCAGTCCAACATTTTGGGAACGGTCTGGTTTTATTCTCTCAACGCTCGGCGATTCTCCAACCGTCAAATCCAAATGGCGGAGCTGATTGCCGGTCGGTTGGCGACGGAACTCGAACGAGACGCCTTGTTAGGCTTTTATCTTGACCAGGAATCCATCAAAAAAGAGATGGATGCCGCCTCGTTGATACAGAAAAATCAACTGCCTGTTTCAGCTCCCTGGATTGAAAAATGGGACTTGGCGGGCAAAGTCAGACAGAAGCGAAGTTTGGGCGGAAATTTCTACGACTGGTTTACTCAGCCGGACGGACAAATTGTCTGCGCGCTGGCGGACTGCCAGGATCAGGGAACGACCGCGGCTCTGACTGCGTCGATGGTGAAATCGTCTCTGCGTTCGCACGCTCAGTACCAGAGCAAAGTAGACGATCTGATGGGACAGGTGGACAGAACCGTTTGGGCAAGCTCCGCCGCCGATCAATACGTGAACCTGTTTTGCGCGGTTCTGGACTCAAAGTCTGACACAGTTCATTTTTCTACTGCCGGCAATATTAAAGCGTATCGCGTGAGAAAAACGACCGTTGAACGGCTCTCGCAGGAGACGCCAATGCTGGGGCAGACTCCGGAAACGGAATTCGCAACCGGTTCCGTCGAATTAAATCAAAACGAAGCGATCGTTGTGTTTTCCAGCTCTGTTGACTGCCCGGAAGACGAGCTGAATAAAGTTTTGCAAAACGTTCAAAACAACCTCAACCGCTCCGCCCGCCATTGCGTTCGAGAAACGTTCAACTGGCTGGAAAGCCAAGACGTTATCCCGTCTGCAACCGACTTCTCTTTGTTAGTTCTAAAGATAAAATAGAGAGTTGTGGTAAAATGCGCGTTTGAGATCGTTTTTATTGTCTGAGATAATCTTCTGAAAAATCAATAATATTTAAATAAGACGTGTAAAATTCGTCTGGACAAAAAGCGAGATTTTAGGTAAAATATCGCTCATGTCAGAAGTAAAATCTACGGTACACGTATCGGTTATGCCCGACGAGGTGTTGAAATATATCAATCCTCAGCCGGGACAGGTCGTCGTTGACGGCACGCTGGGCGGGGCGGGACACGCGAAAATGATTGCGTCCCGGCTGGTTCCCGGCGGCTGTCTGATTGGTCTGGATCGAGACTCTGTCCCTTTGCAGCGAGCGGAAGAAACGCTCAAGGGGCTGCCGGTTGTTCTGGCGCAGTCCAATTTTTGCGATCTGCCGGAAATTCTGGAGCAAATTGACGGCGTCGACTGCGTGGACGCGATTTTACTTGACCTCGGATTGTCAAGCGATCAGTTGGCAGACCGTTCCCGCGGATTCAGCTTTAACTCTGACGGTCCGTTGGATTTGCGCTTTGACGTCGATCATGGCGAGCCGGCGTGGAAGTTGCTTGGTCGGTTGTCTGAACAGACGCTGGCTGACCTGATTTATCAGTACGGCGAGGAACGTTTCAGCCGTCGAATCGCTCGAAAAATTATCGAAACCAGACGTTCCGCGCCAATTAAAACCGCGTCTCAGCTGGCGGAACTGGTTCGATCCTGCGTTCCGGTTGAACGCGGCAGAAAAAACGCTATTGATCCGGCAACGCGAACGTTTCAGGCGCTTCGAATTGCCGTCAATGAAGAATTAAAGTCGTTGGAAATTGCCCTCAAGCGATTTCCGGAAGTCCTTAAACCGGGGGGAATTTTGGCGATAATCAGCTTTCATTCTTTGGAAGACCGGCGCGTTAAAGAGGCGTTTCGCAATGACGATCGTTACGAAGTTGTAACGCCCAGAGCGTTGACCGCGTCGCCGGAAGAAATTGAAGTCAACCCTCGAAGCCGATCCGCAAAACTTCGCGTGGCGAGGCGAGTTTAGGCTGTTGGCAGCAGGACGCAAGCGCCTCAATGAAATTATGATCAACGCGAAGCGTAATTACTCATTACTCATTACTAATTACTAATTAAAGTACCATGAGCCGTAGAAA
>CACXSS010000168.1 GCA_902770245.1 uncultured Planctomycetota bacterium
CTTTCGACCGTCTGAACAAGCGCATAGCAGCCATCAATCAGGCCGAGCTGTACGCCGTGCCGATGATGCAGTACCTGCGTGTGCTCAAGAAATTGGGCTTCGAGACCCTTGGCGACGTCAATCGCCTGGTTCATGGCTTGAGCGTTTTGCGTCAGCTGCGGTTCTTTAAGGTACTCGTCCAGAGCGGAGAGGATCTTTTCCTTGTCGGAAGTGGTTCGACACAAAATCCGTGCTGGGCTTTCCGCCGCGATTAAAGCGATTCTGTCGTGATACCCCAGATTTTCAACCATCTGAGCGAGCTTTTCCCGAACTTCCGACCCGACCGCCGACTGATCGCCAGCCGCCAGGGCGTCGCGCATGCTTTCGGTGCAGTCGATAATCACCGCCAATCGCTGCGGAGGTCGAAAACACGGTTCCGCCATGGCGACGACAAACGTTAGCAAAATCGCCAGCTGAACCAGCAGCGAGACCAGCCGCCGCCACGGATTCCACCAAAACCGGGGATCGAGAAACGAGATGGAATCTTTCCACAGCTCTCCCGCTCCGGTTTTATGAATGTATCGACGCTGACGAAACGCGTACAGAATCAGTATCGGAATCGCCAGTAAAAGCCAAATAAACGCCCAGGGGTTAATAAAGGTTATCATAATATTTCGAATTGTTAAATATTGGTATATTCTTATTATAGCAGAAAATAAAAAGAATGTCAAACAGGGCGGGAAAAAAATTAGGGATTAGGGATTAGGGAGTAGGGAGTAGGGAGTAGTTTTTAAATTCGCCGAAGTCGAATAACTATTCCCTATTCCCTATTCCCCAAACGAAAACGTTTTGCGTTTTTCTCTAATTTGCGCGATAATCCGATATTGACAAAATTGCGATGTTGTTTTATACTATATTTATATATTGTTGGTTATCAAAAATATTTTTTATTATGAAGATTGAAAGTTTATACATCGAACGTTTTGGCGCGCTGCGCGATAAACGTCTGGAAGATTTCCGTCCGGACGTAGAGGTCATTTACGCTCCCAACGAATCCGGGAAGACGACTTTTATACAGTTTGTTCGGTGTATGCTTTACGGTTTGTACGCGGGGCGGGCGTATGCGGGCGAAGAGCAGCGCATGAGCGGGCGGCTGACGTTCTCTGACTTCTCCAGCGAGAACCCGTCGAAACGGCTGACGATTTCCCGGATTCTCCGTACCGCCAGTTTGCCAGCAGACGGCGCGGCGTCACAGGCGGAACGCG
This sequence comes from uncultured Planctomycetota bacterium, assembly GCA_902770245.1. Taxonomy (GTDB): domain Bacteria; phylum Planctomycetota; class Planctomycetia; order Pirellulales; family Thermoguttaceae; genus RUG11551. The sequence goes on from CACXSS010000168.1 coordinate 1,245, forward strand.
TCGAACTGGTCGACAGCCAAAAGCGATTGCAGTCTATTTCTTTACTGGATTCCGCTCTGGGAGACGTCTCTGCAGACTTGTACAGCCAGATTTTCGCGGTCTTTCAGGACGATTTAAACTCGTTCTCTTTGCTGTCCTCAGACGCGGCGTCGGAAGCCCTTTACGACATCTCTCTGGCGCAGCCGCAGACGTCTATGTCACAGATTGCCCAGCGTCTGGAATCCATGCGCCGGGAATTGATCAACAACATTATCGACGACGCTCATCCCACCGAGGGGCGAATTAAAGAACTTATCAACCAGCGGCAGACGCTTCTCAGCCGGCTGGAAAACGCTCAGACGGCTCAAAACGAGAACCGCCTGGCGCTCAATCGCATTCCGGACTTGCAAGCCCAGCTCGAAAAGCTGGACGAGCAGATTCGTCAGAGCAAATCGAAGATTGCGGAACTGGAACGGATGGAAAAAGCCGTTCCGCTGTACAATCAGTATCAATCGCTCGGCGTTGCGGCTGACGTTTCGTCCAGTAAACGACAGGTCAGTCAGTACGACGTCCAGCAGGCGGAAAAGCTGGAATCGGAAATTGCCGGTTTGAAATCGAAAATCCAGTCGCTCAACTCGGAACTGTCACGTTTGCCGGCGGACGCTCCCGTTCAGACGACCGCGCCGGCGCCGGTTAAAAAGGCGATTCCGGAGGACTTGCAGCTCTTGCAGTCTCGCCGGGCGGACTTCCAAAATCTGGCGAAGCTGGACGGTCAGCTGGAACAGGTCAACGACCGGCTCAATACGGTTTGGAAGACGCTGGATTTGCCGGGCGAATGTCGGTTGAATTCCCTGCCGACGCAGGACGCTCTTGACCGCCTCGTTTCCGTCTGGAATAAAAAGGACGAAACGCGTCAGATTACAGAAGACGTCGAGGAGCAGGTGATGGTAACGCCGACGGTTCCCGTCTCGTCGCGCAATCGTCAGAAGTTGGCGGCGATAAACCAGCGGTTGACGAATTTGCGGGAAAAGCTGCACTGGATCGAACGGCGCAACGATCTGGAATGGGGCGAAAACCACTTGAGAAATCAGCTGACAATTCTCAACTCTACCCCGGTTTTGTCGACTACAACCCGTTACACGTTTATAACCATTACCGCGCTGGCGATACTGGGCGTTTTTCTCTGGCTGCTCTATCTGCTGGGCTGGGTGTCGAAAGACGGGCTTTTGGGGTCGATGGGGTCGTTCGGCGTTGCGCTGTGTTTTTGCGGGCTGGCGGGCGTCGCGATTATGCGATATATGCTGGAAAAGGGCGCCGAAGACAAACTCACGGCGTGCCAAAAGCATTGGGTAGCCGTAAAACAGCAGCTGGACGAACATCTGGCGTTACAGCCGGAACTGGAAGAACGGCTTCGCGAAACGTCCAGCTCAACAGACATCCCGATTGTACATCTGGGCGAATCGAGAGACGATTTGGCGGATACGAAAAACGCGATTGCTCAGCTGGTTGAACAGGCGAAAAAACTGGGCGCGCTGGCGGCGGAAGAGTCGGACGAATCGCTCTTAAAGCCTCAAAAATCTACCAGAACCGTTCAGAAAACCCGGACGGTAAACGTCTATACGCCTGAACAGTTCAATTCCCTGTGGTCAAACGCTCTCCGTCAGGCAGGCGCGCCGTCTGACTGGTCGATTGAACAGGTCAAAAACCTTCGGAAGAAGTACAACTGGATTTCAGACCTGTTCACGAAAAAGGCGTCTTTGGAGAGGCAGCGTCAGATTGATTTCCAGTCGCTGTCGACGCTCCGGCAAAAGCTCAATTCGCTCTTGCAGCGCTCTGCCGTTTCGTATTCCTCCGGTTCGGATCTGGATCAGATTGACCGCCTAACGGAACTCTACGCTCAGCAGGAGACAGTGGTTCAGCCGGTTGCCGTTGTCAAGTCCCAGCCCAATCCCCGCCGGGTTGAGCTGCAGGGAAATGTAACACGGGAAACAGAAAAGCTGCGTCTGGCGGAAGGAAAGCTCAGCTATATTCTCGACAGGTTCGGATTGACTTCTTTAACCGCTCTGAAAGACCTGTTTTCCCGTCAGAATCAGGCTCTTCAGACGCAGCAGCGCAAGTCGGACTTGTTCCAAAAGATTCAGTCTGTTCTGGAACGTCCGTTTGCCAGCGCCAGCGACCTGATGGGAATCGTCAAACCGTATCCGGACGTCGCGTCTGTAACAAATCAAAAGAGAACGCTTTCTCAAAACGTCGAGAAATATCAGCAAACCAAACGGGAGTTGGAATCGCAAATCGAACAGCTTCGTCGACAGGCAAATTCTGCATCGCAGGCGGACAGACAGCGTTCAGACCAGCAGACGCTTGCCCAGGTGGAAGACGAGATTTCCCGTTCCGCCCGCCGATGGCGCGCCGTTGCCATGGCGCAGGAGATTGTTGGGAGCATGACAAACCAGTACGAACTGGAACGTCAGCCGGAAACGCTGGCTCAGGCAAGCGAGTATTTCAAAACCCTGTCCGACGGCGCGTATACGCTCATCGCCAAGCCGACAAAGACGGCGCCGCTGCAGGTTCAGCGCGAGGACGGCGACCTATTCTCCGTTGGGCAGCTTTCGACCGGAACGCGAGAGCAGCTGTATTTGTGCCTCCGCATGGCGCTGGCGTCCTGGTACGCCAAACGGGGAAGCCGTCTCCCGTTCCTGCTGGATGACTCTCTTGCCAACTTCGATTCCGCTCACGTCAAATCGGCGGCGAAACTGGCGATGGACTTCTCCAAGCAGGGCATCCAGACGATTCTTCTGACTTGTCATAAATCCGTCCGCGACGCTTTCGAAAAGCAGGGCGTAAAAACGCGGAGATTTTAGGGAAAAAGAATCCGGCAGGTTCTGGCAATGAATAAATATATCGTTTTATGCTGTTTATGCTTTTTAGCCGGCTGCCGAAGTCTGACGTCGTCTCCCAGCGCATTTACCGCTGACAAAAGCGTTCCCGTTGTTATTCCCGACGCTGACGAACTGAAATCTGTTACTTTGATTGTAATTGGCGAACCTGTCTTGCAGTTTGTTGACGGCTTGAATGCCGCCTGCGATTCTGTTCGTTTAACGATTGCCGATCCGTTAAAAATCAAAAAACTGACGGCGATATTGCGTGAAATGAACCCGCGCGTTGCGCCTCAACTTCATCTTACCAGCAGCCCCGCATGGAGCAGGATGATTCTGGAGCGAAAGGAAGAAAACGAATTAAGCCCCAACGAACTCAAGCAATTGAATTTGGTTGGTGACAAAGAGAGTTTCTCGTATTTTACAGCAGTTCTACCCGCCGCAATTAAAGGACAAGAGACGTTTTGCGGGGGATACGATCTGGAATGTTCGCCAGAAGGCGTCGAAAAGCTGAACCGATTTTTAAAAGAGGAATTTCAAAACAACCGCAATAATCCGAACGTTTGCGTTATAAAGCAGGAAAAGGAATAACCGTTTTTCTGAACTCGATATTTGAGGAGAAGATAAACGCTGGGAAGTGTGCTAATAAAAAGACGCTGTGTGTTTATTCAGGTTTGTACATTATTGTCGAGAAATACATTTTGGAGTTTCTCGACTTAATTTTTAAAAAACAATGGCAAGCCGTCGTATTCCAAATTTTTACTCTTGATTTTTCATCATTTTTCTTTTAAATTGATTATAATAAAAGATATACAGATTTCAGAATCTCTGTGGTTTGATGTTTCGGATGTGCGTTTTTGGGGGAAGACGCATTAATCCGAAAAGATATTTTTATTTTTCCCTCCTTATATTAGAACATGAGATTTCACATTATATTCGCATTGCTGGTCAGCGTAACGCTGTCTTCTTTATGTATCGCTCAGCCGACGCCGGAGGATTTGAAACGTTTCAAAGCGTATCCCGATCTGGTCAAGGACAAAGTTCTCAACGAGAACGTTAAAATCAATTGGCTCGACGCGAAAGGCGCCAATTTCTGGTACGAAGAAAAGCAGCCTGACGGCAAGGTTAAGTATTACAAAGTTGAACCGACGTCGGGAAAGCGTCTGGAACTGGATAAAAAGCCGGAATCGAAAGAAGCCGCGATTGAAAATGGCGGGAAAACGTTCTTTGACAACGATTCAAAAAAAGAAATTGCGGAGGACGCGTTCGGAGTTCAGAACGAGTTCTTTATCAAAAACAGCAACGTCTGGTATCGAAACAAAAAGGACAAGACAGAACGTCCGCTGACGTTTGACGGCTCGTATGGCGCGCCGTATTCCGACGATATTTGGGTGTCGTTCGACAAGCAAAAGCTGATAGCTTACCGCGTTTTTCCGGGGTCGGAACACGATCTTCAGATTGTCGAGTCCACGCCCAACGGGGAAATGTATCCCAAACTGTTCAGCAAAGTTTATCGGAAGCCGGGAGACGAAGTCGATACAAAGCAGTTCGTCGCATTTGACTTCTCGCGAAAAGAGAACCCGCTGGAGCCGGTTCACGTAGACGATTCCCTCTTTCCGCGTCAGTGGAAAATGCAGGTTATGCTGTGGGCGGTCGACAGCTCCGAACTGCTAGTCCGTTACAATCAGCGCGGACATCAGGTTTACCGCTATCTGGGAATCAACCCGGCAACAGGCTGGGCGCGCGTTCTGTTTGAAAAGAAATCCGACACGTTCGTCGACTACTGGAAAAAGGACTTCTACAGCGTCAACGGTCCGACGCGGGAGATGATTGTCATGTCGGAACAAAGCGGCTGGAATCATTTGTACCTCGTCGACCTTGTAGAAGGCAAGGTGAAAAACGCGATTACACAGGGCGAATGGGTCGTTCGCGACGTCTCCTGGGTGGACTGGCCGAACCGGACGGCGTACATTTACGTGATGGGCTGCCGTGAAGGCGAAGACCCGTACAACAAGCATTTGGCGCGGGTCAAGCTGGACGGCTCGGATTTCCAGCTTCTTACGGAAGCGAAGGCGTATCATTCCGTAACGTGGTCGCCGGACAACCAGTATTTTATTGACCGCTATTCCACGCCGGACTTGTTCCCAACGTACGAACTGCGCGCCAAGGACGGGACAAAGATTCTGGACATCGTCAAGGCGGACGGCTCCGCTCTGCAGGCGACCGGATGGAAACCGCCGGAGCCGTTTGTCGCCAAAGGACGCGACGGGAAAACCGACATCTACGGGGTCATCTGGAAGCCGACCAACTTTGACCCGAACAAGAAATATCCCGTAATCGACAGTATCTATTCCGGTCCGTTCGACTTCTTTGCTCCAAAATGGTTTGAATCTTTCCAGATGCAGCAGCAGTTGGCGGAACTGGGATTTATCGTCATTCGCTGCGACGGCATGGGTACGAACTGGCGTTCCAAGGCGTTTCACGACGTTTGCTGGAAGAACCTCAAAGACGGCGGTTTGCCGGATCACATCGCCTGGATTAAAGCCGCGGCGGAAAAAGAACCCGCCATGGACTTGACCCGCGTCGGGATTTTCGGGGCGTCCGCCGGCGGGCAGAATGCGGTTTCCGCTCTGCTGTGGCACAACGATTTCTATAAAGCCGCCATGGCAGGATCCGGCACGTACGACAACCGACTCGATAAAGTCGCCTGGACGGAACAATGGATGGGCTGGCCCGTCGATAAATCCTATTACGAGAACTCGAATACCGAACACGCCGATTTGCTCAAGGGACGTCTGGCGCTAATCGTCGGGGAAATGGACGACAACGTCGACCCGTCGACGACGATTCAGTTCGCCAACGCGCTGGTCAAAGCCGGCAAGAATTTCGACTTGATCGTCGTTCCCGGAGGGAACCATTACTGCCCGGAATCCGAGTTCGGAAGGCTCAAACGCGCCGAGTTCTTCGTCCGCCATTTCTACGGAATGGAACTGCTGAGCAATGACTGATTGAACGGATTGTCAGATTACATAAAAAGAGCGTCTCGCATTACGGGACGCTCTTGCAGTATATTCCTAATTTCTATACATTGTTATTTCGGCATAGGAATCTTTTTGTCCGGGTTGACGGGTCGGTCGACAATGTATCCGCCGGAGGCGCCGCGCTGATAAATGCCGTTGTTCTTAACTCGGCAGCCGTAAGAGTCCGTTCCGCCGTAGTCGATCAGGAAGGCGAAGTTGCCGCCGCATTCCGGCCAGTGATGATAGTCAGGGTTGATTTCCGGAGACGCATAGCCCTGGCTGGAACCGTAGTACGTGTCGTTGCCGTCGTAATCGAACAGGATTCCCATACTGGATTGAGCGCCGTTGCCGCAGGAACCGCCGCCGACTGCGGTGTATTTGTCGTGACCCTGAAAGTCAACCAGAATTCCAAACGACGCGTCCCAGCCAAAACCGTTATCCATAATCGTGGAATGATACGTGTCGTTCCCGAAATCCTCAAACAGGTATCCAACGGCGTAATGGCAGCCGAACCCGTTTCCTAAACGCTGGAAGAGCTGCTGGGATCGCG